>NZ_KV811138.1:0-257 GCF_001813005.1 Streptococcus sp. HMSC062H02 | reverse complement strand
TGGAGGATTACCCAAGTCCGGCTGAAGGGAACGGTCTTGAAAACCGTCAGGCGTGTAAAAGCGTGCGTGGGTTCGAATCCCACATCCTCCTTTTTATATTAACGCGGGATGGAGCAGCTCGGTAGCTCGTCGGGCTCATAACCCGAAGGTCGTAGGTTCAAATCCTGCTCCCGCAATTTGGCTCGGTAGCTCAGTTGGTAGAGCAATGGATTGAAGCTCCATGTGTCGGCGGTTCGATTCCGTCTCGCGCCATATTT
>NZ_KV811137.1:0-43073 GCF_001813005.1 Streptococcus sp. HMSC062H02 | reverse complement strand
TGTCGGCGGTTCGATTCCGTCTCGCGCCATATTTTATTTATAACTTGGAAGGGTAGCGAAGAGGCTAAACGCGGCGGACTGTAAATCCGCTCCTTCGGGTTCGGGGGTTCGAATCCCTCCCCTTCCATTACTTTAGTTACGGGCATAGTTTAAAGGTAGAACTAAGGTCTCCAAAACCTTCAGTGTGGGTTCAATTCCTACTGCCCGTGTTAATATAATTATGGCGGGTGTGGTGAAGTGGTTAACACACCAGATTGTGGCTCTGGCATGCGTGGGTTCGATCCCCATCACTCGCCTATTTTATATTATTGGGGTATAGCCAAGCGGTAAGGCAAGGGACTTTGACTCCCTCATGCG
This sequence comes from Streptococcus sp. HMSC062H02, assembly GCF_001813005.1. Classification (GTDB taxonomy): domain Bacteria; phylum Bacillota; class Bacilli; order Lactobacillales; family Streptococcaceae; genus Streptococcus; species Streptococcus oralis_S. Next base: position 42,716 of record NZ_KV811137.1, on the reverse strand, counting down.
TTGGTTCGAATCCAGCTACCCCAGTTACTATTTGCCGGCGTGGCGGAATTGGCAGACGCGCTGGACTCAAAATCCAGTGTCCGCAAGGACGTGCCGGTTCGACCCCGGCCGCCGGTATAGTAATAAAGACAAGGTTTTTGGACCTTGTTTTTTGATTTGGTGAAGATTTTGATATTTTTTCTTTAAGTACAGATAACTGATGAAACATCTTTTTCTTCTTATTCTAGTCATTTTTAGTGTATTTTTGGTATAATATTACTTATTCACAATTTATTTTGATTATGAAAGAGTTTGGTGATTAATGTCTCGGTCTGTTGAATTACTAAAGAAACGTTACTTAAAGAATATAAAAGAGAACCCAGATTTATTTATTGGAATTGAGTTAGAATTTCCTATTGTAAATTTAGAGGGTAAGGCTACAGATGGTGAAGTTGTTAAGGATCTCTTTCGGTATTTACCATTAGTACTGGGCTTTACTATCGAAAAAGTGGATGATTTTGGGAATCCAATTCAGTTGCTTGATCCAGTCAGCCAAGATACGATCTTGTTTGAGGTTGCTTATACGACAATTGAGTTTGCATTCGGAAAGGCTGAATCTATCCGAGAGGTAGAAGAACGCTTTACCTTCTATATGGCTACGATTCAGAATAAATTGGGTGAAGCTAATCATGCTATTGTTGGCTGCGGCATTCATCCCAACTGGGATAAAAATGAGAATTGTTCAGTGTCTTATCCCCGCTATCAGATGTTGATGGCTTATCTGAATTTGAGTAGAAATGTAACTAAATCAGATTTACATCATTTCCCTGAGTATGGTGCCTTTATCTGTGGAAGTCAGGTTCAACTAGACGTTTCAAGTTCCAACTACCTGCGTGTTATCAATGCTTTTACGCAAATTGAAGCTGCTAAAGCTTATTTGTTTGCAAACTCTGAGTTTTCTGGTGCGGATTGGGATACCAAAATTTCGAGAGATATTTTTTGGGAAGAATCCATGCATGGTATCTATCCAGAGAATGTTGGTGTCAATACTAGACTATTTAAAGATGAGGATGATTTTTTTGACTATTTAAATCATTCTGCGATTTTTACTGCGGAGCGTGATGGGCAGACCTATTATTTTTATCCGATTCAGGCTAGGGACTATTTGGCTACACCTGAAATCCAAGCATTTACCCTTAATGGGGATGAGGTGTTAATTCATCCTCAGGAGGAAGATTTCCAAACTCATCGTAGTTACCAGTACCAAGACTTAACGACTCGAGGGACAGTTGAGTTTCGTAGTGTGTGTACTCAGCCGCTTGATAGGACTTTTGCTTCTGCAGCCTTTCATTTGGGCTTGTTGGTTCATTTAGACAAGCTTGAAGCTTACTTGCGAACTGCTCCATTTTTTACCACAGCTGGTCGTGATTATAAGCTTTTAAGACGACAATTTTCTAAGAAAAAACTTACAGATGAAGAAGAAGCTGCGGTTCTCGAGTTTTCTAAAGATTTACTCACCCTAGCTGAGGAAGGTCTGGAGAAGAGAGGCAAGCAAGAAATGGTTTATTTAGAGCCTTTGAAGAAAGAATTGGGATTATAATTTCTCTTATAAAGGGAGAATTTTCTGAAAAATCATGATATAATGGAAGAGACTATAGATAAAGGATAGAGATTCATGACATTAGTTTATCAATCAACGCGTGATGCCAATAATACAGTAACTGCCAGCCAAGCTATTTTGCAAGGTTTGGCGACGGATGGTGGTCTGTTTACACCACTTACTTATCCAAAGGTGGATTTGGACTTTGAAACATTAAAAGATGCTTCTTACCAAGAAGTGGCCAAATTAGTTTTATCAGCCTTTTTAGATGACTTTACGGCTGAGGAGTTGGACTACTGTATCAACAATGCCTACGATAGCAAGTTTGATACTCCAGCTATTGCGCCATTGGTGAAACTGGATGGGCAATACAACTTGGAATTGTTCCATGGTTCAACAATTGCCTTTAAGGATATGGCCTTGTCTATCTTGCCATACTTTATGACGACAGCCGCTAAAAAGCATGGTTTAGAGAACAAGATTGTCATTTTGACAGCGACATCTGGTGATACTGGAAAAGCTGCTATGGCAGGATTTGCCGATGTGCCTGGTACTGAGATTATCGTTTTTTATCCAAAAGACGGTGTCAGCAAGGTACAAGAGTTGCAAATGACTACTCAGACTGGCGACAATACTCATGTTATCGCTATTGATGGAAACTTTGATGATGCGCAAACAAATGTGAAACATATGTTTAACGATGTAGCTCTTCGTGAAAAGTTGGCTGCCAATAAACTGCAATTTTCATCAGCTAACTCTATGAATATTGGTCGCTTGGTTCCACAGGTTATTTATTATGTCTATGCCTACGCTCAGTTGGTTAAGACTGGTGAGATTGTAGCTGGTGAAAAAGTCAACTTCACAGTACCAACTGGAAACTTTGGAAATATCTTGGCTGCCTTTTATGCTAAACAAATTGGTCTGCCAGTTGGTAAATTGATCTGTGCTTCAAATGACAATAATGTTTTAACTGACTTCTTTAAAACACGTGTTTACGATAAGAAACGTGAGTTTAAAGTAACGACTAGCCCATCTATGGATATCTTAGTATCTTCAAACTTGGAGCGTTTGATTTTCCATCTTTTGGGGAATGATGCGGTTAAGACAGCTGAACTCATGAATGCTTTGAGTACACAAGGACAATATGAATTGACAGACTTTGATGCAGCGATTCTGGAACTCTTTGCAGCTGAATATGCGACTGAGGAAGAAACTGCGGCAGAAATTAAACGTGTTTATCAAACAGATGCTTACATCGAGGACCCACACACCTCGGTTGCCTCAGCTGTTTATAGAAAATACCAAGCAGCTACTGGCGATGCGACTAAGACAGTGATTGCATCAACAGCTAGTCCCTACAAGTTCCCAGTGGTTGCAGTAGAAGCTGTAACAGGAAAAGCAGGCTTGACTGACTTTGAAGCCTTGGCTCAATTACATGACATTTCAGGAGTGGCAGTGCCACCAGCGGTTGATGGCCTTGAAACAGCTCCAGTTCGTCATAAAACAACAGTGGCAGCTGCTGACATGCAAGCAGCGGTTGAGACTTATCTAGGACTTTAAGACAGAGGGAGTAAACTCGGTTGGGAAACCAACTGAGTTTCTTTTCATCAGGAGGAAGGATTGTTTAAGAAAAATAAAGACATTCTTAATATTGCATTGCCAGCTATGGGTGAAAACTTTTTGCAGATGCTTATGGGCATGGTGGATAGTTACTTGGTCGCTCACTTGGGCTTAATCGCTATTTCAGGTGTTTCAGTCGCTGGCAATATTATCACCATTTACCAGGCGATTTTTATCGCTCTGGGAGCTGCTATCTCCAGTGTTATTTCAAAAAGTTTGGGGCAGAAAGATCAGTCCAAGTTGGCTTATCACGTGACAGAGGCTCTCAAGATAACTCTATTGCTGAGTGCACTTTTAGGCGCTTTATCCATCTTTGCTGGGCAAGAGATGATAGGATTTTTGGGAACTGAGCAGGAGGTGGCTGAGAGTGGTGGACTTTACCTATCTTTGGTGGGTGGATCGATTGTTCTCTTGGGCTTGATGACGAGTCTAGGTGCCTTGATTCGTGCAACACATAATCCGCGTCTACCCCTCTATGTTAGTCTTTTATCCAATGCCTTGAATATTCTTTTTTCAAGTCTAGCTATTTTTGTCCTTGATATGGGGATAGCAGGTGTTGCTTGGGGGACTATCTTGTCTCGCTTAGTCGGTCTTGTGATTTTGTGGTCGCAATTAAAGCTGCCTTTTGAGAAACCGACTTTTGGTTTAGATAAGGAACTATTGACTTTGGCTTTGCCAGCGGCAGGAGAACGTCTCATGATGCGAGCTGGAGATGTAGTAATCATTGCCTTGGTTGTTTCTTTTGGGACGGAGGCAGTAGCGGGGAATGCAGTTGGAGAAGTCTTGACCCAGTTTAACTACATGCCTGCCTTTGGTGTCGCTACGGCAACGGTCATGCAGGTGGCTCGAGCAGTTGGAGAGGATAACTGGGAAAGAGTAGACGAGGTAAGCAAGCAAACCTTTTGGCTTTCTCTGCTTCTCATGTTGCCCTTAACTCTCAGTATCTATGCCTTGGGGACACCATTGACTCATCTCTATACGACGGACCCTATAGCAGTTGAAGCGAGCGTTTTGGTGGCACTGTTCTCTCTACTAGGAACTCCCATGGCGACAGGGACAGTTATATATACGGCAGTGTGGCAGGGATTGGGAAATGCTCGCCTCCCCTTTTATGCGACAAGTATTGGGATGTGGTGTATCCGTATAGGGACAGCTTATCTGATGGGTATTGTTCTTGGTTGGGGCTTGCCTGGTATTTGGGCAGGGACTCTCTTGGATAATGTTTTTCGTTGGTTATTTCTACGTTACCGTTACCAGCGTTATATGAGCTTGAAAGGATAGGAGATGCAAAAAATAGCCTTTATTTGGGATTTGGACGGGACTTTATTGGACTCTTACGAAGCGATTTTGTCAGGGATTGAGCAGACCTTTGCTCAGTTTTCTATTCCTTATGATAAGGAGAAAGTGAGAGAGTTTATTCTCAGGTATTCTGTGCAGGATTTGCTGGAGCAGGTGGCAGAAGAGAGAAACCTGGATGCGGAAGTGCTCAATCAGGTACGTGCCCAGAGTCTGGCTGAGAAGAATCCTCAGGTAGTTTTGATGCCAGGTGCGCGTGAAGTGCTAGCTTGGGCAGACCAAGCAGGGATTCAGCAGTTTGTCTATACTCATAAGGGGGACAATGCTTTTGCCATTCTCAGAGACTTGGGGTTGGAATCCTATTTCAAAGAGATTTTAACCAGTCAGAGTGGCTTTGCGCGCAAGCCCAGTCCAGAAGCGGCGACCTATCTGCTAGACAAGTATGAGTTGGATTCTGAGAACACCTACTATATAGGAGACCGAACTTTGGATGTGGAATTTGCCCAGAATAGTGGCCTTCAAAGCATCAACTTTTTAGAGTCTTCTTATGAAGGGAATCAGAGGATTCAAGCACTGGCAGATGTTCCTCATATTTTTGAGGATTAGGGACGAGAAGATTGTGTCAGTTTTGTGACAGAAACCTAACAAACTATTTCAAGTAATCGAGTTTGTTACAAGGAATAGACAGTTCTGTTAAATAGGCCCGAGAGGGCTTTTTTTCTGCTTTTTTTGTGTTATGATAGACAGGTACTCATTTGAAAGGAATATGAACGAATGAAGAAAAGAATTATTTTAGCCTCAACAGTAGCCTTGTCTCTTGCTCCCGCATTAGGAGCTAAAGCTCAAGAAATCTCTTGGACAGCACGTAGCGTTGAGCAAATCCAAAATGACGTGACGAAAAACGAAAACAAAAACAGCTATACAGTTCAGTATGGGATACCCTGAGCACGATTGCAGAAGCTTTGGGAGTAGATGTGACGGTCCTTGCTAATTTGAATAAAATTACCAATATGGACTTGATTTTCCCAGATACTGTCCTCACTACAACTGTCAATGAGGAAGAAGAGGTAACGGAAGTTGAAATCCAAGCTCCTCAATCAGATGCTAGTGAAGAAGTGACGACTGCGACAGCTGATTTGACGACGAATCAAGTGACAGTTGATGAACAAACAGTTCAAGTAGAAGATCTTTCTCAACCAATTGAGGAAGCTCCAACTGCAACAGAGACTGAAAAACCAGCAGAAGTAGCGCCAAGTTCAGAAGTTTCTGAGACAGCGACAGTTGCTGAAGAGACACTATCTACAGAAACACCTGTAGCTGAAGAAACAGCTGAAACGACTCTAGCGGAAGCACCAGTAGCAGAAACAACTCGCCCAGTTGAAGAAGCTCCACAAGTGGCGATTCCAGCTACCGAAGAAACGGCAGCAACAACTCCAGCAGAAGCCCCAGTAGCAGCTGCTCCAGCAACTGAAACGCCTGCTGATACAACAGGAACAAGTGCAACAGAAGAAACAGCAGCATCAACAGCAACTTCTGACACTGCAACTTCGACTTATCAAGCAGAGCAAAGCCAAACTCCTTCAAGAACTTATTCAGCTCCAGCGGCTCCTGACTATGCAGGACTTGCTGTAGCTAAGTCTGAGAATGCAGGTCTTCAACCACAAACAGCAGCCTTTAAAGAAGAAGTAGCCAACTTGTTTGGGATTACATCCTTTAGTGGCTACCGTCCTGGTGACAGTGGGGACCATGGTAAAGGTTTGGCCATCGACTTCATGGTTCCAGTGAGTTCAGCACTCGGGGATCAAATTGCAGAATATGCAGTCAAAAATATGGCTAGCCGTGGTATCAACTACATCATCTGGAAACAACGTTTCTACGCTCCATATGATAGTAAATATGGACCAGCCTACACGTGGAATCCAATGCCAGACCGTGGCAGCGTAACCGAAAACCACTATGACCACGTTCACGTTTCAATGAACTAATCATTAAAATGGAAGTTGGGAACTGATTGAGTTCCCGCTTCTTTTTGTGTGTAAATTCTTCAGGATAAACAAGAAGATTATTCTGAAGCAAGGTGGGCCTGCTATTTTGACTCTGCTGAGTATTTTGCTTTTTAAATAAGAAAACCAGCGTCCTGAACGACGCTGGTTTTTGTATGCTCTTATCCATTTCGACGTTTACGGGCTAGTAGGGCTCTGTAAAAGAAGATGTGATTGTTTTGGATATAGGGAAGGAGTGAAAAGCTAGCAATTCCAAAGGTGATCCAGTTGAGGAAGTACCAAGGGAGTAGTTGTAGGTCGAGGACAAAGCGTTGAAATTTGTAACCCTTCATCAAGAAACGGCTGGTTTTCAGGATTTGACGGGGTTTAGCCTGCCCTAAATCTAGAGTATCGCAGAGGAGGAATTCTACCTGCGAGTAGGCGTAATGTTGCGGGATATAGAGGGCATTTCCTACAATCATCAATATGAGGCTCGCGAAAAAGTAGAGTCCAAAGGTCATAAGGAACTGCTCTGTTTCAAGGGATGAGAGGTCTAATTTTGGAAACTCAGGATGTAGGGCGATAAATCTCCGAGCTAAGAGATTGCTATAAAAGAGAAAATAAACGCCTACTAAGTTTGGAATGCTCCATAAAAAGAGGTAGAAACGTTTGAGGAGCAGAGTTAGGAAGGTTTGCGAGAAGCGCTCTTCAGCAAAGAGGGCCAGGCTTGATTTTACTGAGAGTTCTGTATCAGGATCCTTGAGGAGTCGGAGTGTCGCAAAGGCAGCACCTGCTAGAAAAATCGTGCTCACAAAAGAAACCACTAGTGGGAAGAGATAGGCTTGGAGCACTTGTGCCAGCATGCTGAAAAAGGATTGCTCTAAAACACTTTCTTGGAGACGAGCCAAGGGGTTGAGAAAGCCTGATAAGATGACCAGCATGCTAGGTAAGAGATAGACGAGAAAGAGGCGGGGATTTTCAGCCTGAAACTGCCTCGTCTGCAGACGAATGGTTTTTAAATCAATTTTTGGGTATTTCATTCTCTCATTATACCATAGTTCGTGACAGTTCCTGGTTTTTTTGATAAAATCATACAGTATGCCTTTGGGCACAAAGTATGAACTGGGACTGTTTTTCCCAGCTTCGGAGGTAAAAAATGTCAGATTCACCAATCAAATACCGTTTGATTAAGAAAGAGAAACACACGGGAGCTCGTCTGGGAGAAATTATCACCCCGCACGGTACCTTCCCGACACCTATGTTTATGCCAGTTGGGACCCAAGCCACTGTTAAAACCCAGTCACCAGAGGAGTTGAAGGAGATGGGATCAGGAATTATCCTGTCCAATACCTATCATCTCTGGCTTCGCCCTGGGGACGAACTCATCGCACGCGCAGGTGGTCTCCACAAATTTATGAACTGGGACCAACCCATTTTGACCGATAGTGGTGGTTTTCAGGTTTATTCCCTAGCAGATAGCCGAAATATCACCGAAGAAGGAGTAACCTTTAAAAACCATCTCAATGGCTCCAAGATGTTCCTATCGCCAGAAAAGGCCATCTCTATTCAGAATAATCTAGGCTCAGACATCATGATGTCCTTTGACGAATGTCCTCAATTTTATCAACCTTATGACTACGTTAAGAAATCCATCGAGCGTACTAGCCGTTGGGCTGAGCGTGGTTTGAAGGCTCATCGTCGTCCGCATGACCAAGGTTTGTTTGGAATTGTGCAGGGGGCAGGCTTTGAAGACCTTCGCCGTCAGTCAGCTCATGACCTTGTCAGCATGGATTTCCCAGGCTACTCTATCGGTGGTTTGGCAGTGGGAGAAACGCATGAAGAGATGAATGCAGTCTTGGACTTCACAACCCAACTTCTTCCTGAAAACAAACCTCGCTATTTGATGGGAGTGGGAGCGCCAGATAGCTTGATTGATGGGGTTATTCGTGGTGTGGATATGTTTGACTGTGTCTTGCCGACTCGTATCGCTCGTAACGGGACTTGTATGACCAGTCAAGGTCGTTTGGTTGTCAAAAATGCCCAGTTTGCTGAGGACTTTACGCCACTGGATCCTGAGTGTGATTGCTACACATGTAAGAACTATACACGCGCTTACCTTCGCCACCTGCTCAAGGCTGACGAAACCTTCGGTATCCGCTTGACTAGCTACCACAATCTCTACTTCTTGCTCAATCTGATGAAGCAAGTGCGTCAAGCCATAATGGATGACAATCTCTTGGAATTTCGTGAGTATTTTGTAGAAAAATATGGCTACAACAAGTCAGGGCGAAATTTCTAAAGTGTAAAAATAGAATGCCAAAATCCTAAGTTTTCTCTTAGGATTTTTCCTATTTTTTTGATAGAATAGGGAGTATAATGGAATGGAAATTAGGTGGTGTTTTGCTTCCTAATTTAATGGAGAATAGACTCGTATGCGTATTAAATGGTTTTCCTTGATTAGGATTACAGGTTTACTTTTGGTGCTTTTGTACCACTTCTTTCAAACAATCTTTCCTGGAGGATTCTTTGGGGTAGATGTCTTTTTCACTTTTTCAGGATTTTTGATCACCTCCCTCCTTTTAGAAGAATTTGGGAAGGCACATCAGATTGATTTGCTGGGCTTTTTTAAGAGACGGTTTTACCGCATCGTGCCACCTGTGGTGCTGATGGTTTTGGTGACCATGCCTTTTACTTTCTTGGTTCGTCAAGACTATGTTGCTGGAATTGGTGGCCAGATAGCTGGAGTTCTCGGTTTTATGACCAACTTCTACGAAATGTTAACAGGGGGTAGTTATGAATCCCAGTTCATTCCGCATCTCTTTGTTCACAACTGGAGCCTAGCTGTTGAGGTTCACTACTATATCCTTTGGGGCTTAGCGGTTTGGTTCTTATCGAAACGTTCAAAATCTAGTAGTCAATTGAGAGGGATGGTCTTTCTTCTTTCTGCTGGAGCTTTCATCATTAGCTTTTTCTCCATGTTTATTGGTAGTCTAATGGCGAGTTCCTATTCATCTGTCTACTTTTCAAGTTTGACCCATGTCTATCCCTTCTTTTTAGGAAGCATTTTGGCGACAGTTGTGGGGGTTCGTCAGACGAGCGATTTAGTCAAGCAATTTGACCGGATGTGGGACCTTCGTCAAAATCTACTGGTGTTTATTGCTGGGCTTTTGGTGTTAGTGCTCTTGACTTTCTTTGTCAAGTTCACCTACCTGTTTGCGTACTTATTTGGCTTCTTGCTAGCAAGTTTAGCGGCAGTGACCATGATTTTTGCTGCGCGTGTCTTGCATGAGAAAACGCCTGAGATACAAGAACCTCGGATCATTACATTTTTAGCGGATACCAGCTACGCGATTTATCTCTTCCACTGGCCTTTTTATATTATCTTTTCTCAGTTGATGAGTAATCTGCCTGCTGTTATTCTGACAATTATCTTTTCTTATTTCTTTGCTATCCTATCCTTCTATATTATTGAGCCATTGATTGCCGGTAAATCCAATCCTTTAATACGGAAGATTAGTCGATTGCCCCATATTAAACCAATTAGTGCTACTGGTGCTGGCATTCTTACCTTGATTAGCTTGATTATCATAGCTGTGGCTCCTCAAGTTGGAGCTTTTGAGACAGACTTGATGGTCAATGGTTTCAAACAAGCCCAGACCAATATAGGACAAACAAAGACTCTTGCTGAACAAGCTGAACTGAGTCGTCTAGGAATTTCTGAGGGAACAAGCCTGATAGGAGATTCGGTAGCCTTGCGTGCCAATACAGCCTTACAAGAGGCACTTCCTGAAGCAAATATCAATGCTCAGGTTAGTCGAACGACCAAGCAAGCCAATGACATTATGCTCAATAACAGTCAGAACAAGGCGCTGCTAAAAACTGTTGTCATTGCAACGGGAGTCAATAATCCTGAAGGCTATAAGAATGACTTGGACAGCATCGTGAACAATCTACCGAAAGGACACCATCTGATACTGGTGACACCTTATGAGGGAGATAAGAGTAAGGACACTTACACATCAGTGGAGCAGTATGCGGCTTATGCGCGGGAATTAGCTGAAAAGAATCCTTACGTGAGCATCGCTGACTGGAATAAGGTCGCTAAGGAACACCCTGAAATCTGGGCTGGAACCGACCAAGTCCACTTTGGGAATGATAGCAACATGATTGAAGAAGGTGCTAAACTTTACGCAGAGACGATTGCAGCTGCTGTTAAGGCTGCTCAAGAACTGCCTGTAAAATCAAAATAAGATCAAAGAGTTGGAGAAATCCAGCTCTTTTAAAATATCCACGAAAAATAGGTCTATACCATTTACAAATGAAAAAGAAAGGTTTATAATGTAATTGACATAATAAATTCTAGAATCAATCTATCAAGGAGGTTATCATTATGCCTAATTATATTAAAGCGGATCAGTTTTTCTACCCACACGGAGTTCGTCGTGGCGGTTACTTGGAACTTGTGGATGGCAAGTTTGGTAAACATGTAGAACAGATTCCTGAAGGAGCTGAGGTGATTGACTATACCGGTTATAGCATTGCCCCAGGACTTGTGGATACCCATATTCATGGATTTGGTGGTGTCGATGTCATGGATAATAACATCGAAGGAACCCTTCATACTATGAGTGAAGGATTGCTTAGCACAGGTGTTACTAGCTTCTTGCCAACGACGTTGACTTCTTCTTACGAGCAGTTGCTTGCGGTAACTGAAAATATCGGTGCTCGTTACCAGGAAGCAAGTGGAGCCAAGATTCGTGGAATCTATTTTGAAGGGCCTTATTTCACAGAGAAATACAAGGGAGCTCAAAACCCTGCTTACATGAAAGATCCTCGTATGGATGAGTTTCGTGCTTGGCAAAAAGCAGCTAATGGCCTGCTCAATAAAATTGCCCTTGCGCCAGAACGTGAAGGTGTAGAAGACTTTGTTCGTACAATTACGGGTGAAGGAGTGACTGTTGCTCTTGGACACTCAAATGCGACTTTTGATGAAGCTAAAAAAGCAGTGGATGCTGGAGCAAGCGTTTGGGTACATGCCTACAATGGAATGCGTGGGTTGACTCACCGTGAGCTCGGTATGGTGGGAGCCATGTATGAGTTGCCACATACCTATGCAGAGTTGATCTGTGACGGTCACCATGTGGATCCAAAGGCCTGTGATATCTTGCTCAAACAAAAGGGAACTGAAAATATCGCCCTTATCACAGACTGTATGACAGCTGGTGGCTTGGAAGATGGCGACTACATGTTGGGAGAATTCCCAGTAGTAGTTGCTAATGGAACTGCTCGCCTCAAATCTACAGGCAATTTGGCAGGTTCTATCCTTAAACTCAAAGATGGTTTGAAGAATGTGGTCGAATGGGGCATTGCGAATCCGCATGAAGCAGTCATGATGGCCAGCCTCAACCCAGCAAAATCTGTTCACATCGATGATGTCTGTGGTCAAATCCGTGAAGGTTATGATGCCGACTTTATCGTACTGGATAAAGATTTGGAATTGGTAGCAACCTACCTAGATGGTGTGAAACGTTATCAAGCCTAAGATGATAAAAATAGGGGTCAATAAAGGACTCCTATTTTTATTATCAGATGAAAATAATAGGATTAAAGAAATTGCTAATGGGGGAAACAAGCAAAATCCTTTTCTTGTAATAAAAAATTAGATATAATATACGATACAAAGGAAGTAGTAAGAATGTATCGTGTTATAGAAATGTATGGGGATTTTGAACCGTGGTGGTTCATAGAAGGTTGGGAAGAAGATGTCATCATGAGTCAATCTTTTGACAAGTATTATGATGCTCTAAAATATTATAAATCATGCTGGTTTGAGCTGGAAAAGAAGAATCCTCTTTATAAAAGTCGGAGTGATTTGATGACTATTTTTTGGGATCCTGCCGACCAACGCTGGTGTGATGAGTGCGATGAGTATTTGCAGCAGTACCATTCTTTGGCACTTTTACAGGATGAGCAAGTCATCCCCGATGAAAAGCTACGTCCAGGCTACGAAAAACAAACAGGTCAAGAAAAACACCGTTCTTGCCGCATGAAATGGAGATAAAAAAGTAACTTTTTAAGTTGCTTTTTTTATTTTTTTGCGAATAGTTAGATAAGGAGGGCGGTATGGTACAAGAAATTGCACAGAAAATTATTGCTACTGCGAAAGAAAAGAAGGCTCAGGATATCTATTTCATTCCCAAGGAAAAGTCCTACGAGCTTCACATGCGGATTGGAGACGAGCGGTGTCTCGTTGACTCCTATGAGTTTGATGTTTTAGCTGCTGTGATTAGTCATTTTAAGTTTGTGGCGGGTATGAACGTAGGAGAGAAGAGACGTAGTCAACTGGGCTCTTGCGACTATCAGCATGGGGAGAAGGTGTCTTCTCTGCGTTTGTCTACCGTGGGAGATTATCGGGGACATGAGAGTTTGGTCATTCGTTTGTTGCACGATGAGGAGCAGGACCTGCATTTCTGGTTTCAGGATATGAACGAACTGGGTGAGCAGTACAGGCAACGGGGACTCTATCTCTTTGCAGGTCCAGTCGGAAGTGGCAAGACGACTCTGATGCACGAATTAGCCAAGTCTCTGTTTATGGGGCAACAGGTCATGTCCATTGAAGATCCTGTCGAGATCAAGCAGGAAGACATGCTCCAGTTGCAGTTGAATGAAGCGATTGGTTTGACCTATGAAAATCTCATCAAACTGTCTCTCCGGCATCGTCCTGACCTCTTGATTATCGGTGAAATTCGGGATAGCGAGACGGCGCGTGCAGTGGTCAGAGCCAGTTTGACAGGGGCGACAGTCTTTTCAACCATTCATGCCAAGAGTATCCGAGGTGTTTATGAACGCCTTCTGGAGTTAGGTGTGACGGAGGAAGAATTAGCAGTTGTTCTGCAAGGAGTCTGCTACCAGAGATTAATCGGGGGAGGAGGAATCGTTGACTTTGCAAACAAAGACTTTCAAGAACACCAGCCAACTAGCTGGAATGCGCAGATTGACCAGCTTCTTAAAGATGGACATATCACAAGTCTTCAGGCTGAAACGGAAAAAATTAGCTACAGCTAAGCAGAAGAAAATCATCACCCTGTTTAACAACCTCTTTTCCAGTGGCTTTCATTTGGTGGAAATTATTTCTTTTTTGGGCAGAAGTGCCCTGCTGGAAAAGGACTATGTGGCCCGGATGCACCAAGGCTTGTCTCAGGGGAAATCCTTTTCAGAGATGATGGACAGCTTGGGGTTTTCAAGTGCTATTGTGACCCAATTATCTCTAGCTGAAGTACATGGGAATCTTCACCTGAGTTTGGGGAAGATAGAAGAATATCTGGATAATTTGTCCAAGGTCAAGAAGAAGTTAATTGAAGTAGCGACCTATCCTTTGATTTTGCTGGGATTTCTCCTGCTAATCATGTTGGGGCTCAGGAATTATTTGCTCCCCCAACTGGACAGTAGCAATATCGCCACCCAAATCATTGGCAATCTGCCACAAATTTTTCTGGGGCTAGTGTTGGTTTGCTCTCTATCTTTACTTTTAGCCCTCACTTTTTACAAAAGAAGTTCCAAGATGCGGGTTTTCTCGATGTTGGCACGGGTTCCCTTTCTAGGAATCTTTGTCCAGACCTATCTGACGGCCTATTATGCGCGTGAATGGGGCAATATGATTTCACAGGGGATGGAGCTGACGCAGATTTTTCAGATCATGCAGGAACTGGGTTCTCAGCTCTTTAAAGAAATCGGTCAAGATTTGGCTCAAGCCCTGCAAAATGGCCGCGAATTTTCTCAAACCATAGCGACCTATCCTTTCTTTAAAAAGGAGTTGAGTCTCATCATCGAGTATGGGGAAGTCAAGTCCAAGCTGGGGAGTGAGTTGGAAATCTATGCTGAAAAAACTTGGGAAGCCTTTTTTACCCGAGTTAATCGTACCATGAATCTGGTACAGCCACTGGTTTTTATCTTTGTGGCCCTGATTATCGTTTTACTTTATGCGGCAATGCTTATGCCCATGTATCAAAATATGGAGGTAAATTTTTAAAATGAAAAAACTCATGACAAATTTAAAAAAAGCCAAGGTTAAAGCTTTCACGTTGGTAGAAATGTTGGTGGTTTTGCTTATCATCAGTGTTCTTCTCTTGCTCTTTGTGCCCAATTTGACCAAGCAAAAGGATGCCGTAGATGATAAAGGAAAAGCTGCTGTTGTCAAGGTCGTAGAAAGCCAGGCAGAGCTCTATAGTCTGGACAAGAATGAAGATGCTAGCCTTAGCAAATTACAAGCGGACGGTCGTATCACAGCAGAGCAAGCCAAAGCTTATAAAGACTACCATGCAAAACAAAAAACCAGTCAAACTGTTGCAGATTAAGGCCTTTACTATACTGGAAAGTCTCTTAGTTTTGGGACTTGTGAGTATCCTTGGTTTAGGCTTGTCTGGCTCTGTCCAGTCCAGTTTTGCAGCGGTAGAGGAGCAGATTTTCTTTATGGAGTTTGAAGAACTCTATCGGGAAACGCAAAAACGCAGTGTAGCCAGTCAGCAAAAGACCAGTCTGAACTTAGATGGACAGACGATCAGTAACGGCAGTCAAAACTTGACCGTTCCTAAAGGGATTCAGGCACCATCAGGACAAAGCATTATATTTGACCGAGCTGGGGGCAATTCGTCCCTGGCTAAGGTTGAATTTCAGACCAGCAAAGGAGCGATTCGCTATCAATTATATCTAGGAAATGGAAAAATTAAACGCATTAAGGAAACAAAAAATTAAGGCAGTGATTTTACTGGAAGCGGTAGTTGCTCTAGCCGTTTTTGCCAGCATTGCGACCCTTCTTTTGGGACAAATCCAGAAAAATAGGCAGGAAGAGGCAGAAATCTTGCAAAAGGAAGAAGTCTTACGTGTAGCTAAGATGGCTCTGCAGACAGGTCAAAATCAGGTAAACATAAATGGAGTGGAGATTCAGGTGTTTGCTAGTGAAAAGGGATTGGAGGTCTACCATGGTTCAGAGAAGTTGCTGTATCTTAAAGAGCAGTAAGGTAAGAGCGTTCACTCTATTAGAATCTCTGATTGCCCTTATCGTCATTAGCGGAGGCTTGCTCCTTTTTCAAGCTATGAGTCAGCTCCTCATTTCAGAAGTTCGTTACCAGCAGCAAAGCGAGCAAAAAGAGTGGCTCTTGTTTGTGGATCAACTGGAGGCAGAGTTAGATCGTTCGCAGTTTGAAAAGGTGGAAGCCAATCACCTCTATGTGAAGCAAGATGGCAAGGATATCGCTATGGGCAAGTCCAAATCAGATGATTTTCGGAAAACCGATAGCAGCGGACGGGGCTACCAACCTATGGTTTATGGACTTAAATCAGCACAAATTACAGAGGAAAATCAATTGGTTCGCTTCCGTTTCCAGTTTCAAAAAGGCTTAGAAAGGGAGTTCATCTATCGTGTGGAAAAAACAAAAAGTTAAGGCAGGCGTTCTTTTATATGCAGTCACCATGGCAGCTATTTTTAGCCTTTTGTTGCAGTTTTATTTAAATCGGCAAGTCGCCCATCACAAAGACTTTGCCCTAAACAAAGAAAAGTTGGCAGCTTTTGCCATGGCCAAGCGCAGTAAGGATAAGGCTGAGCAAGAAAGTGGGGAACGAGTCTTTAACCTAGGAAAAGTCAGGTATCAAAATACGAAAACAGGTTTTGCAACAAGTGTTCGTATGAATAAGGGCAACTATGAATTTCTCTTTTCTCCGATGAAAACCCAAGAAAAGAAAACAGCTAAAAAGGAAGAGGTAGCGACTGATTCAAGCAATCAAGCAGGGAAGAAAAGCCTGAAAAGAAAGATAATTCCTAGTCAATTCAACTACTTTGTGCTAAACTAAAAACATGAAACACGATTTTAACCACAAAGCAGAAACCTTTGATTCCCCTAAAAATATCTTCCTTGCAAATTTGGTTTGTCAAGCAGTCGAGAAACAGATTGCTCTTTTATCAGACAAAGAAATACTGGACTTTGGTGGTGGGACGGGTCTATTAGCTTTGCCCCTGGCTCAGCAGGCTAAGTCTGTCACTCTTGTAGACATCTCTGAGAGAATGCTGGAGCAAGCTCGTTTGAAAGCAGATCAGCAAGAAATCAAGAATATCCAGTTTTTGGAGCAGGATTTACTAGTAAATCCCTTGGAGCAGCAATTTGACCTGATTGTTGTCAGTCGGGTTCTTCATCATATGCCAGATATAGATGCGACTCTTGCCATGTTTCACCATCACCTTAGGGAGAATGGACAGGTCTTCATTGCTGATTTTACTAAGATAGAGCCTAACCATCATGGTTTTGATTTAGCTGAACTGGAAACCAAGCTCGCTCAGAATGGTTTTTCAAGCATTGGCAGTCAGATCCTCTATAGTGCAGAAGATCTTTTCCTCGGAAATTACGCAGAACTCTTTTTAACAGTAGCCCAAAAATCACTCGCTGACTAAAGCAGTGATTTTTTCTCTTCAGATGGAAAAAAGGAGGGAAATTTGATAAGATAGTAATATGGATTTTGAAAAAATTGAACAAGCTTATACGTATTTACTAGAGAATGTCCAAGTCATCCAAAGTGATTTGGCGACCAACTTTTATGACGCCTTGGTAGAGCAAAATAGTATCTACCTAGATGGCGAGACCGAACTAGAGCAGGTCAAGGAGAACAATCAAGCCCTTAAGCGTTTAGCGCTTCGCAAAGAAGAATGGCTCAAGACCTATCAGTTTCTCTTGATGAAGGCAGGACAAACGGAGCCTTTACAGGCCAATCACCAGTTTACACCAGATGCTATTGCCCTTCTCTTGGTACTCATTGTGGAAGAGTTGTTTGAACAAGAGGAAATTAGCATCCTCGAAATAGGCTCTGGTATGGGGATTTTGGGGGCTACTTTCTTGACTTCTCTTGCTAAAAAAGTAGATTACTTGGGAATCGAAGTGGATGACTTGCTGATTGATTTGGCAGCCAGTATGGCAGATGTGATTGGCTTGCAAGCTGGTTTTGTCCAAGGAGACGCCGTTCGTCCGCAAATGCTTAAAGAAAGCGACGTGGTCATCAGCGACTTGCCTGTTGGCTATTACCCAGACGATGCTATCGCTTCGCGCTATCAAGTGGCTTCTAGTCAAGAACATACCTATGCCCACCATTTGCTGATGGAGCAAGGGCTCAAGTACCTTAATTCAGATGGCTATGCTATTTTTCTAGCTCCGAGTGATTTATTGACCAGTCCTCAAAGTGACTTATTAAAAGGGTGGCTCAAAGACGAAGTGAGTCTGGCTGCTATCATCGCTCTGCCAGAGGATATTTTCTCAACTGCAAGCCAAGCTAAAAGTATTTTTGTCTTACAGAAGAAAAGAGACAAGGAAATAGAACCCTTTGTTTACCCTCTTACTAGCTTGCAAGATCCGTCAGTATTGTTGACCTTTAAAGAAAATTTTCAAAATTGGAGCAAAGGTACTGAAATATAAAAGAGATTTTGTTATAATAGATGAAAACGCTTAAAAAAGAGGTATCATCTTATGACAAAAACAATTGCAATCAATGCAGGAAGCTCAAGCTTGAAATGGCAACTTTATCAAATGCCAGAAGAAACAGTATTGGCGAAAGGCTTGATTGAACGTATTGGCTTGAAGGATTCGATCTCAACTGTAAAATTTGACGACCGTTCTGAAAAACAAATTCTTGATATTGAAGATCACACACAAGCCGTTAAAATTTTATTGGATGATTTGATTCGTTTCGATATCATCAAATCTTATGATGAGATTACAGGTGTTGGGCACCGCGTTGTAGCTGGTGGTGAATACTTCAAGGAATCAACGGTCGTTGAGGGCGATGTTTTAGAGAAAGTCGAAGAGTTGGGACTTTTAGCTCCTCTTCACAATCCAGCTAACGCAGCTGGAATTCGCGCATTTAAGGAATTGCTTCCAGATATTACCAGTGTTGTCGTATTTGATACCTCATTCCACACAAGCATGCCAGAGAAGGCTTACCGCTATCCTCTACCAACTAAGTATTACACTGAGAACAAGGTTCGTAAATACGGAGCCCACGGGACAAGTCACCAGTTTGTCGCAGGAGAAGCAGCGAAACTTTTGGGCCGTCCTCTAGAAGATTTGAAATTGATTACCTGCCATATTGGTAACGGGGCTTCTATCACAGCTGTTAAGGGTGGGAAGTCTGTGGATACTTCTATGGGATTCACACCACTCGGCGGTGTGATGATGGGAACTCGTACAGGAGATATTGATCCTGCTATCATCCCTTATCTCATGCAATATACAGAGGATTTCAATACCCCTGAAGATATTAGTCGCGTTCTCAATCGTGAATCAGGGCTCATGGGAGTTTCTGGTCAGTCAAGCGATATGCGTGATGTGATTGCTGCCATGGAAGCAGGAGACCATGATGCGACTTTGGCTTATGAAATGTATGTCGATCGTATTCAAAAACATATCGGTCAATACCTTGCAGTCCTAAATGGAGCAGATGCGATTATCTTCACAGCAGGGATCGGTGAAAATGCAGCTTTGGTTCGTGAGGATGTCATTTCAGGTATCTCTTGGTTTGGTTGTGATGTGGATCCAGAAAAGAACGTCTTTGGCGTAACGGGAGACATCTCAACTGACGCAGCGAAAATCCGTGTCTTGGTTATTCCAACAGATGAAGAATTGGTGATTGCACGCGATGTTGAGCGCTTGAAAAAATAAGTAAATACACGTAAAATTTGATTGTAAAAAGAAGTTGGGAAAGAGATTTTCCAGCTTTTTTTTATGTAGAAAATGTCTAAAACCTTGCTGTTATTGGCTTTTTCAAAAAATATGGTATAATAGTAGTAATTTAATAGATGGAGTTGAGTTTTGAAGAAAAGCTTTCGTGTAAAAAGAGAGAAAGATTTTAAGGCGATTTTCAAGGACGGAACAAGTTTTGCCAATCGAAAATTTGTTGTCTACCAATTGGAAAACCAGCAAAACCATTTTCGAGTAGGACTGTCCGTCAGCAAAAAGCTGGGGAATGCAGTTACCAGAAATCAAATTAAAAGACGAATCCGGCACATTCTACAAAGTGTAAAAGGGAGTTTAGTAGAGCATGTTGATTTTGTCGTGATTGCCCGAAAAGGGGTGGAAACCTTGGAATATGCAGAGATGGAGAAAAACCTACTCCACGTATTAAAGTTATCAAAGATTTACCAGGAAGGAAATGGGAGTGAAAAAGAAACTACAGTTGACTAGTTTGTTGGGCTTGTCCTTGGTTATCATGACAGCCTGTGCAACAAATGGTACAGCTAGCGATATAACAGCAGATTCGACAGACTTTTGGAGCAAATTCGTTTATTTTTTTGCTGAAATTATCCGCTTTTTGTCCTTTGACATTAGTATCGGAGTGGGGATTATCCTCTTCACAATCTTGATTCGGACGATTTTATTGCCGGTCTTTCAGACACAGATGGTTGCCTCTAGAAAAATGCAAGAGGCTCAACCACGCATCAAGGCTTTGCGAGAGCAATATCCGGGTCGTGATATGGAAAGTAGAACCAAGCTAGACCAGGAGATGCGTAAGGTTTATAAAGAGTTAGGAATCAAGCATTCATCCTCTCTCTGGCCAATTTTAATACAAATGCCGGTTCTCTTGGCGCTCTTTCAAGCCTTGAGTCGAGTTGACTTTTTGAAAACAGGTCACTTTTTATGGATTAATTTGGGAGGAGTAGATACAAGTTTTGTCCTTCCGATTTTGGCGGCAGTCTTTACCTTCTTGAGTAGCTGGTTATCGAATAAAGCTTTGTCCGAAAAAAGTGGAGCTACGACAGGGATGATGTATGGTATGCCTGTATTGATCTTTGTTTTTGCCATTTCCGCCCCAAGTGGTGTAGCCTTGTACTGGGCTGTATCCAATGCTTACCAAGTTTTGCAAACCTATTTCCTGAACAATCCTTTCAAGATTATTGCTGAAAGAGAAGCAGTGGCGCAAGCAGAAAAAGATTTAGAAGGCAAGAAGAGAAGAGCTTTGAAAAAAGCACAGAAAAAGAAAAAATAAGGAGGAATCTGGTAATGGTATTATTTACAGGTTCAACGGTTGAAGAAGCAATCCAAAAAGGATTGAAAGAATTAGACATTCCAAGAATGAAGGCCCACATCAAGGTCGTTTCGAAAGAGAAAAAAGGATTCTTAGGCTTGTTTGGTAAGAAGCCAGCTCAAGTTGATATCGAAGCCATTAGTGAAACGACAGTGATCAAAGCCAACCAGCAGGCCATTAAAGGGGTTCCAAAAGAAGTTAATGAAAAAAATGAACCCGTGAAAACAGTAAGTGAAGCAACTGTTGATTTGGGGCATGTAGTTGAAGCGATTAAGAAGATTGAAGAAGAAGGTCAAGGTGTCTCTGAAGAGGTCAAGGCTGAAATCTTGAAAAATGAAAAACATGCCAGCACGATTTTGGAAGAAACAGGCCATATTTCAATTTTAAATGAATTGGAACCAGAGAATACTACCGAGGAAGTGGAATCTGCTCCAGAAAAAGAAACTGAAACGCAGGAAACAACAAGCCAGTCTTTGGAAGATTTAGGCTTGAAAGTAGAACCAAGTTATGACATCGAACAAGTGGCAACAGAAGTAGCTAGCTACGTTCAAACCATTGTAGATGATATGGATGTTGAAGGGACGATTTCAAGCGACTACAATCGCCGCACCATCAATCTTCAAATTGACACTAATGAACCAGGCCGTATTATCGGCTACCACGGGAAAGTCTTGAAAGCTCTTCAGCTGTTAGCGCAAAATTACCTTTACAATCGCTATTCGAGAACCTTCTATATCACGATCAATGTCAATGATTACGTTGAACACCGTGCAGAAGTCTTGCAAACCTACGCTCAAAAATTGGCGACTCGCGTTTTAGAAGAAGGACGTAGCCAACAAACTGATCCAATGTCAAATAGCGAACGCAAGATTATCCATCGCATTATTTCACGCATGGATGGCGTGACGAGTTACTCTGAAGGCGATGAGCCAAATCGCTATGTTGTCGTAGATGCAGAATAAGCAAAGCAAAATCAGGTTTGTCCTGATTTTTTGCTAGGAAAGGAAAGATTCAGATATGCTGAAAGCAGTTAGAGAATACCTATCATTTGCAGGTGTCCAGTACCGTAATCCTGATAAAGCTGGCGATGAAAGAGAAAAGATGTTGAATTTGCGGCAAAAAGGTCAAGAGGCACGGAAGTCTTTCACAGAATTGGCCAAAACCTTTCAAGCAAGTCATCCAGAATGGCAACTCCAACAGACTAGCCAGTGGATGAACCAAGCGCAACGCTTGCGGTCGCATTTCTGGGCCTATCTACAGAGAGAGGGGCAGGTAACAGAACCCATGTTGGCGCTGCGTTTGTATGGGAAACCCTCAGATTTTGGGATTTCCTTAGAAGTCAGCTTCATTGAGCGCAAGAAAGATGAACAGACTTTAGACAAGCAAGCCAAGGTTTTAGAACTTCCAGTGGTAGAAGGAATTTATTATCTAGTCTACTCAAATGGGGAAAGTCATAAGGTGGAGGCTACTGAGGAGAACCGTCGCACTTTACGCGAGAAGGTACGCAATCAGGAAATCCGTAAAGTTTTGGTAAAGTCGGATGTTTCTTTTATTGAAAATCAAACATTAGCAGAGATTTTAGAAAAATTAGAAGAAACTTATACTCGCCTACTTCCTTACTATGAGGTGACGAGGAAGTAAAATTTCTCAAAAATATCATAAATCGTTCAGTCCAAGAGTGAACAGTCCGCTGTGTAATTCTTGGTCTTTTTGTTTGTGTTTTCAAAATATATAATAAAGTTACAAAAACAATTCAAATAAAGGAGAACAGTTATGGAAGTCATTTCAAGTGTTCTAAATTGGTTTTCTAGCAATATTTTGCAGAATCCCGCATTTTTCGTGGGTCTCTTGGTACTAATTGGGTATGCGCTTTTGAAAAAGCCAGCTCATGAAGTCTTTTCAGGATTTGTAAAAGCGACAGTTGGTTATATGTTGCTGAACGTTGGTGCGGGAGGCTTGGTTACCACTTTCCGTCCGATCTTGGCAGCGCTCAACTTTAAATTTCAAATTGGTGCGGCAGTTATCGACCCTTACTTTGGACTAGCAGCCGCAAATAACAAAATTGCAGCTGAGTTTCCTGATTTTGTCGGAACTGCAACAACAGCCCTTTTGATCGGTTTCGGGGTCAATATTCTGCTAGTGGCTTTCCGTAAACTCACCAAAGTGAGAACTCTCTTTATCACAGGGCATATCATGGTGCAACAAGCAGCAACTGTTTCTCTTATGGTTCTCTTCTTGGTTCCACAATTGCGCAATGCTTACGGTACAGCGGCTATCGGAATTATCTGTGGACTTTACTGGGCAATTAGCTCAAACATGACTGTTGAAGCAACTCAACGTTTGACTGGTGGGGGTGGCTTTGCGATTGGTCACCAACAACAATTTGCTATTTGGTTTGTAGATAAAATCGCAGGACGTTTTGGTAAGAAGGAAGAAAGTCTAGACAATATTAAATTGCCTAAATTCCTCTCTATCTTTCATGATACAGTAGTTGCCTCTGCGACCTTGATGCTGGTCTTCTTTGGTGCTATTCTCTTGATCTTGGGACCAGAAATCATGTCAAATAAAGAAGTAATCACTTCAGGAACCTTGTTCAATCCTGCTAAGCAAGACTTCTTCATGTATATTATCCAAACAGCCTTCACCTTCTCAGTTTACTTGTTTATCTTGATGCAAGGTGTCCGCATGTTCGTATCTGAGTTGACAAATGCCTTCCAAGGTATCTCAAGTAAGCTTTTGCCAGGTTCATTCCCAGCGGTGGACGTTGCAGCTTCTTATGGATTTGGCTCTCCAAACGCTGTTTTGTCAGGTTTTGCCTTTGGTTTGATTGGTCAATTGATTACAATCGTTCTACTCATCGTCTTCAAAAATCCTATCCTTATCATCACAGGATTTGTACCGGTATTCTTTGATAATGCAGCTATCGCCGTTTACGCTGATAAACGTGGTGGTTGGAAAGCGGCAGTTATCTTGTCCTTTATCTCAGGTGTACTTCAAGTTGCCCTTGGTGCTCTTTGCGTAGCCCTTCTCGACTTGGCGGCTTATGGTGGTTACCATGGAAATATCGACTTTGAATTCCCATGGCTTGGATTTGGCTACATCTTCAAATACCTTGGTATTATTGGTTATGTGCTTGTTTGCCTCTTCTTGCTTGTCATTCCTCAAATTCAATTTGCCAAAGCTAAAGATAAAGAAAAATACTATAACGGCGAAGTACAAGAAGAAGCTTAGAATTTAGAAAAGGAGAAATAAAATGGTTAAAGTATTAGCAGCATGTGGAAATGGTATGGGTTCATCAATGGTTATCAAGATGAAGGTGGAAAATGCGCTCCGCAAGCTAAACCAAACAGACTTTACAGTAAACTCATGCAGTGTCGGCGAAGCTAAAAGTTTGGCAGCTGGCTATGATATCGTTATCGCCTCTCTTCACCTGATCCAAGAATTGGAAGGGAGAACAAATGGGAAGTTAATTGGGCTTGACAACTTGATGGATGATAAAGAAATCACTGAAAAACTCAGTCAGGCACTATAGAAGGTTGGAGGGGGCTGGACAGAAACTGTGAAGACTGGGTTCTGTCCTAGTCCCTCTTTACATAAAGGAGGCAACTATGAATTTAAAACAGGCTTTGATTGAAAATAATTCAATTCGATTGGGACTTGAGGCGGCTGATTGGAAAGAAGCAGTTAAGTTAGCGGTGGAACCCTTGATTGAAAGTGGCGCAATTTTACCAGAGTACTATGATGCGATTATTGAGTCAACAGAAGAATATGGTCCCTACTATATTTTAATGCCAGGGATGGCTATGCCCCATGCTAGGCCAGAGGCAGGTGTTCAGCGGGATGCTTTTTCACTGATTACCTTGCAAAAATCAGTTGTTTTTTCAGATGGAAAAGAAGTATCCGTCTTACTAGCTTTGGCTGCGACAAGCTCAAAGATTCATACAAGTGTAGCGATTCCACAAATTATTGCCTTGTTTGAGTTGGAAGATTCCATTGCCCGCTTACAAGGATGCCAGAGCAAAGAAGAAGTTTTGGATATGATTGAAGAATCAAAAAATAGTCAATACCTCGAAGGCTTGGACTTGGAAAGCTAAAAAGGAGTAGGAAGATGACAAAAAGAATACCAAATTTACAAGTTGCACTAGACCATTCAGATTTGCAAGGCGCCATTAAGGCTGCTGTAGCTGTTGGTCATGAAGTGGATATCATCGAAGCTGGTACTGTTTGCCTACTTCAAGTAGGGAGCGAATTAGTAGAAGTCTTGCGTAGCCTTTTCCCAGATAAGATCATCGTTGCAGACACCAAGTGTGCGGATGCTGGTGGAACGGTTGCCAAGAATAATGCTGTACGTGGAGCGGACTGGATGACTTGTATCTGCTGTGCAACCATTCCGACTATGGAAGCTGCTCTTAAAGCCATCACAGCTGAACGTGGAGATAGAGGTGAAATCCAAATCGAACTTTATGGAGACTGGACTTTTGAACAGGCTCAACTCTGGCTTGATGCGGGAATTTCCCAAGCAATCTATCACCAATCTCGTGATGCCCTGCTTGCTGGGGAAACTTGGGGCGAAAAAGATCTAAACAAGGTCAAAAAATTGATTGATATGGGCTTCCGTGTGTCTGTTACGGGAGGACTGGATGTGGACACACTCAAACTCTTTGAAGGAGTGGATGTCTTTACCTTTATCGCAGGTCGCGGAATTACCGAGGCAGCAGATCCAGCAGGCGCAGCACGTGCCTTTAAGGACGAAATCAAACGAATTTGGGGGTAATCTATGGCACGTCCAATTGGAATCTATGAAAAAGCTACACCCAAGCATTTTACTTGGTTGGAACGCTTGAATTTTGCAAAAGAATTGAGCTTCGACTTTGTTGAAATGTCGATTGACGAGCGTGATGAACGTTTGGCTCGTCTTGATTGGAGCAAGGAAGAACGATTGGAAATCGTGAAAGCCATCTATGAAACAGGAATCCGAATTCCGTCCATCTGTTTTTCAGGTCATCGTCGCTATCCAATGGGTTCAAACGATCCAGTTCTAGAAGAAAAATCGCTGGAACTGATGAAAAAATGTATCGAACTAGCTCAGGATTTGGGAGTTCGTACGATTCAGTTAGCTGGTTATGACGTTTATTATGAGGAAAAGTCCCCTCAAACACGTGAACGTTTCATCAAAAACCTCAGACAAGCTTGTGTCTGGGCGGAGGAAGCTCAGGTCATCTTAGCTATTGAAATTATGGATGATCCTTTTATTAATAGCATTGAAAAGTACTTGGCTGTTGAAAAAGAGATTGATTCACCTTATCTTTTTGTTTATCCAGATATTGGTAATGTCTCAGCTTGGCATAATGACGTTTACAGTGAATTTTATATCGGGCACCATGCCCTTGCAGCCCTCCACCTCAAGGATACCTATCCCGTGACCGAAACTTCAAAAGGACAATTCCGAGATGTTCCTTTTGGAACTGGCTGCGTCAACTGGGAAGCAGCTTTTGATATTTTGAAAAAGACCAACTATAATGGTCCTTTCCTAATCGAGATGTGGTCTGAAAACTGTGAAACAGTAGAAGAAACCAAAGTGGCTATCAAAGAAGCACAAGATTTCCTCTACCCATTAATAAAGAAAGCGGGTTTGATGTAAGATGAATCAAGTAATCAATGATATGAGAAAGCGTGTCTGCGAAGCTAATCAATCTCTTCCTAAACACGGCTTGGTTAAATTCACATGGGGCAATGTCTCAGAAGTGAATCGTGAGCTAGGCGTGATTGTTATCAAGCCATCGGGAGTAGATTATGATAAATTGACTCCTGAAAACATGGTGGTGACAGATTTGGATGGGAAGGTACTTGAAGGTGATTTGAGACCATCTTCCGACCTACCAACTCACGTGGAATTATATAAAGCTTGGCCTACCATTGGTAGTGTGGTTCATACTCACTCGACAGAAGCAGTGGGTTGGGCACAGGCGGGACGTGATATTCCATTTTATGGGACCACACATGCCGACTATTTTTATGGACCAATTCCTTGTGCTCGTAGCTTGACTCAGGATGAAGTTGAAGTAGCGTATGAAAAGGATACAGGTTTGGTCATTCTGGAAGAATTTGAACGTCGCGGTCTCAATCCGGTTGAAGTACCAGGGATTGTCGTTCGCAACCACGGTCCATTCACATGGGGCAAGAACCCTGAAAATGCAGTTTACCATTCAGTGGTTCTCGAAGAAGTTTCCAAGATGAACCGTTTCACAGAGCAAATCAATCCAAGAGTTGAACCTGCACCACAGCACATATTGGAAAAACATTACCAAAGAAAGCATGGACCAAATGCCTACTATGGTCAAAAATAAAAAACGGGCAATTGAAAAGAGGCTTGGAGGTATCTAGGCCTCGCTTTTGCAATAAACCTGAAAAGCAAACGAGCCCAATGATAAATATTATCATTGAAATATTTTTATTAAAGTGCTATGATAGGGAGACTGTTTGATTGATTGGTCCCGAATAATAGGAGGATAAGATGGTATTAGATAAAACGAGTTGTGAGCTATTGATGTACCTCCTGGATCAAGAATCTCCCAAAACGATTATGACCATTTCCAAAGATTTGGGTCAATCAAGGAGAAAGGTCTATTATCACGTTGATAAAATTAATGATGCATTGGGCAATCCTGAACACCACCTTGTTAGCCTTCCTCGTATTGGTATCTACTTAACGGAGGAGCAGAGACTTGCTTGTCAGCAACTTTTATCCGAAGTTGACTCCTACGATTATGTGATGAGCGGGGAAGAACGCATGCAGATGATGTTATTTTGGATTGGAATTTCCAAAGAACGCATCACTGTCGAAAAACTGATGGAATTAACAGAAGTTTCGCGGAACACCGTTTTGAATGATCTCAATACCATCCGTTACCAGTTAAGCCTAGAACAGTATCAGGTAACCCTGCAAGTAAGTAAATCACAAGGTTATTATCTTAGCGCCCACCCCTTAAATAAAATTCAGCATCTTCAATCGCTCTTATACCATATCTTTATGGAAGGAAATGGAGCTTTTGTTACCATTCTTGAAGATAAGATAAAGGATAGATTCCAAGGAGAGTTGCTTTTGTCTAGACAAATGCATCAATTTCTCAAGGAGCAAGTCCCTCTGGTTGAACAGGATTTAGGGAAAAAAATAAATCATCATGAAGTGACCTTTATGTTGCGAGTGCTTCCTTATCTGCTTTTAAGTTGTGATAATATCACGCGTCATCAAGAAAAGCATCAGGATATTGATCAAGATTTTTCCTTGATTCGTAAGAGAATAGAGTACAGAGTATCTGAAAGGCTGAGTGAGCGCCTTTTTGAGACATTTGAAATTTCTTTATCGGAACTCGAAATTTCTCTGTTGGCCATTCTCCTTTTATCCTATAGAAAGGATAGAGACGTCCATGCGGAAAGCGAAGACTTTCACCAGCTGAAAGTCACTTTAGAGGAATTTATTTGGCATTTTGAATCACAAACCAAGATGGAAATCGAAAACAAGGAAGACTTGTTACGTAACCTGCTGATTCACTGTAAGGCTTTGTTGTTTAGAAAGACCTATGGCATCTTTTCTAAAAATCCTCTTACTAAGCAAATCCGTTCCAAGTACAGCGAGCTCTTTATCATCACCAAAAAATGTGCCGAGATTTTGGAGGAAGCCTGGCTTGTACGCTTGACGGACGATGAGATTGCTTATCTGACGATTCACGTTGGTGGATTTTTGAAATACACTCCATCCTCGCAGAATGCCACCAAAAAAATTTATCTGGTTTGTGACGAAGGAGTAGGGGTTTCTAAACTGTTGCTCAAACAATGTCGTTTCTATCTTCCCAACGAACAAATCGGGGCAGTTTTCACAACAGAACAGTTTAAAAGTGTTGAGGATATTGCCTTGGTGGATTTGGTGATTACAACAAATGATGAACTAGAGAGTCGCTTCCCTGTCTTAAAGGTCAATCCTATCTTGGAGGCAGAGGATATCTTGCGTATAGTTGATTATCTGAAAAACAAGGTTTTTCGAAAAGACGGCAGAAGTTTCAGCGAAAATTTATCAACCATTATTTCAACTTATATACCGGATAAGCGTGCCGCAACGAAACTGCAGCAGGAGATTCAAAGTCTGATAAATCAAGAATTACTTATCCAGTCCTTTTTTGAAGAGTTATAACATGACAGTCCAATGATGAACACAAACCTGTGTTTTTCTTGGTCTTTTTTAATTTTCGGGCGGGTGTTATACTAAGTATGAAATGAAAACTTGAACAAAAAATGGAGGATGTCATAATGCCAAACGTAAAAGAAATTACAAGAGAATCATGGATTCTAGCGACTTTCCCAGAATGGGGAACATGGCTCAACGAAGAAATTGAAGAAGAAGTCGTTCCTGAAGGCAATTTTGCTATGTGGTGGCTAGGCAACTGTGGAACTTGGATTAAGACACCTGGTGGTGCTAACGTTGTGATGGACCTTTGGTCAAATCGCGGAAAATCTACTAAAAAAGTTAAAGATATGGTCCGTGGGCACCAAATGGCTAACATGGCAGGTGTACGTAAATTGCAACCAAACTTGCGTGTTCAACCGATGGTCATTGACCCATTTGCAATCAATGAGTTAGACTACTACTTGGTTTCCCACTTCCATAGCGATCATATTGATCCTTATACAGCCGCAGCTATTTTGAATAATCCAAAATTGGAACATGTTAAATTCATCGGACCTTACCATTGCGGACTTATCTGGGAAGGCTGGGGAGTGCCAAAAGAACGCATTATTGTAGTTAAACCAGGTGACACCATTGAACTCAAAGACATGAAGATTCATGCTGTGGAATCTTTTGACCGTACTTGCTTGGTAACTTTGCCAGTCAACGGTGCTGATGAAACAGGTGGAGAATTGGCAGGTTTGACTGTTACTGATGAAGAGATGGCTCAAAAAGCTGTTAACTATATTTTTGAAACACCAGGTGGTACTATTTATCACGGTGCAGACTCTCACTTCTCAAACTACTTTGCGAAACACGGAAAAGACTTTAAGATTGATGTTGCTTTGAACAACTATGGTGAAAACCCAGTTGGTATCCAAGACAAGATGACTTCAATTGATCTTCTTCGTATGGCAGAAAATCTGCGTGCTAAAGTCATTATCCCAGTTCACTATGACATCTGGTCAAACTTTATGGCTTCAACCAATGAAATTTTAGAACTATGGAAGATGAGAAAAGACCGTTTGCAGTACAACTTCCATCCATTTATCTGGGAAGTAGGAGGTAAGTACACTTATCCTCAAGATCAGCACCTAGTAGAATACCATCACCCACGTGGATTTGATGATTGCTTCGAGCAAGATTCGAATATCCAATTCAAAGCTTTGCTATAAAAACTGTTCAAATGATGTAAATTATTATCTGGAGGTTATCCGTATGTTGCACTATACGGATAATTTTCATATAATAGTAAAATAGGATGTGTGATTTATTAATCACCTCAAAGAGAAAGGAAATTCTATGTCAAATCTATCTGTTAATGCAATTCGTTTTCTAGGTATTGACGCCATCAACAAAGCAAACTCAGGTCACCCAGGGGTGGTTATGGGGGCTGCTCCTATGGCCTATAGCCTCTTTACAAAGCAACTTCGTATCAATCCAGCTCAACCAAACTGGATCAACCGCGATCGCTTTATTCTTTCAGCAGGACACGGCTCAATGCTTCTTTATGCCCTTCTTCACCTCTCTGGTTTTGAAGATGTTAGCATGGATGAAGTCAAGAACTTCCGCCAATGGGGTTCCAAAACACCAGGTCACCCAGAATTTGGTCATACAGCAGGGGTTGACGCTACTACTGGACCTCTAGGACAAGGGATTTCAACTGCCACTGGTTTTGCCCAAGCAGAACGTTTCTTAGCAGCCAAATATAACCGCGAAGGTTTCAATATCTTTGACCACTATACTTATGTGATCTGTGGAGACGGAGATTTGATGGAAGGTGTCTCAAGTGAGGCGGCTTCATACGCAGGCTTGCAAAAACTTGACAAGTTGGTGGTTCTTTATGATTCAAATGACATCAACTTGGATGGTGAGACAAAGGATTCTTTCACTGAGAGTGTTCGTGATCGTTACAATGCCTACGGTTGGCACACTGCCTTAGTTGAAGATGGAACAGACTTGGAAGCTATCCATGCTGCTATCGAAACAGCTAAAGCTTCAGGCAAGCCATCTTTGATTGAAGTGAAGACTGTTATTGGATATGGCTCTCCAAACAAACAAGGAACTAATGCCGTACACGGTGCTCCTCTTGGAGCAGATGAAACTGCAGCAACTCGCCAAGCGCTCGGCTGGGATTATGAACCATTTGAAATTCCAGAGCAAGTTTATGCTGATTTCAAGGAAAATGTTGCAGACCGTGGTGAATCAGCTTATCAAGTTTGGACTAAATTAGTTGCTGACTATAAAGAGGCTCATCCAGAACTGGCTGCAGAAGTAGAAGCCATCATCGACGGACGTGACCCAGTTGAGGTGACTCCAGCAGACTTCCCAGCCTTAGAAAATGGATTTTCTCAAGCCACTCGTAATTCAAGTCAAGATGCTTTGAACGTTGTCGCTGCCAAGCTGCCAACTTTCCTAGGTGGATCAGCTGACCTTGCTCACTCAAACATGACTTATATCAAAACGGACGGACTTCAAGACGACGCTAATCGCTTGAACCGCAACATTCAGTTTGGTGTTCGTGAATTTGCTATGGGAACGATCTTGAACGGTATGGCCCTTCATGGTGGACTTCGTGTTTATGGTGGAACCTTCTTCGTCTTCTCTGACTATGTGAAAGCAGCAGTCCGCTTGTCAGCCTTGCAAGGACTTCCTGTGACTTATGTCTTTACCCACGATTCAATCGCAGTTGGTGAAGATGGTCCAACTCACGAACCAGTTGAACACTTAGCAGGTCTCCGTGCTATGCCAAATCTGAATGTTTTCCGCCCAGCAGATGCGCGTGAAACTCAAGCGGCTTGGTACCTTGCCGTGACAAGCGAAAAAACACCAACTGCCCTTGTCTTGACACGTCAAAATTTGACTGTCGAAGAGGGAACAGACTTTGACAAAGTTGCTAAAGGTGCCTATGTCGTCTATGAAAATGCAGCAGACTTTGATACGATTTTGATTGCAACAGGTTCAGAGGTGAATTTGGCGGTCGCAGCTGCCAAAGAATTGGCTAGTCAAGGTGTAAAAGTCCGTGTAGTCAGCATGCCATCAACAGATGTCTTTGACGCACAAGATGCAGCTTACAAGGAAGAAATCCTTCCAAATGCAGTTCGCCGTCGTGTTGCAGTCGAAATGGGTGCAACTCAAAACTGGTACAAGTATGTTGGTCTTGATGGTGCCGTTCTCGGTATTGATACCTTTGGAGCATCTGCCCCAGCACCAAAAGTATTGGCAGAGTACGGATTTACAGTTGAAAATCTAGTCAAAGTCGTTCAAAACTTGAAATAATCACAAAAATCAGAGTGAAAACTCTGATTTTTTATAACCATAAAAACAAGGCACAATCTTGTAAAAGTAGCTGAAATTTGATATAGTAGTCCTATGTAAAACACAAAGGAGAAAACAATGAATCCAAATATTACTTTCTTAATCATGCTTGTAGGTATGTTTGCCTTGATGTTCTTTATGCAACGTTCTCAAAAGAAACAAGCACAAAAGCGTATGGAAAGCTTGAACAAGCTTCAAAAAGGCTATGAAGTCATTACAATTGGTGGACTTTACGGAACAGTGGATGAAGTAGATACTGAGAAAGGTACAATCGTACTGGATGTAGATGGCGTTTATTTGACTTTTGAATTGGCTGCTATCAAGACCGTTTTGCCACTCAAAGAGGCTGTGACACCAGAAGGAACAGTTGTTGACGAAAGCGGAGCAATCGAAGAATAAAACGGGATCTGTCACTCCCGTTTTTCTATGAGATGAGAGGAAAAGGGATGAAAAAAATAGTATTTGTTTGCTTAGGAAATATCTGTCGTAGCCCCATGGCAGAGTTTGTGATGAAATCCATGACGAGCGATTACCACGTCGAAAGCCGGGCAACGTCATCATGGGAACATGGCAATCCGATTCATAAGGGAACGCAAGGGATTTTCCAGCAATATCAGATCCCGTATGATAAAGACAAAACATCGCTTCAGATTGGCAGGGAAGACTTTGAATCGTTTGATTACATTATCGGTATGGATGCTTCAAACGTTTCAGATCTGCGTAAAATGTGCCCTCAGGAACTACAGTACAAGATCTACTCTTTTGCATCTGAAAGTGTCCCAGATCCTTGGTATACAGGAGATTTTGAGGAAACCTATGCTCGTATCACAAGTGGATGTCAAAGCTGGCTAGATCGATTAGAAAATGAGAGTGACAATGGAAAAGCTTAAACAATTTTATGAGAAGTATAGAGTTTACCTAACTCGTCCTAGGTTAGAGCTCATTGCAGTAGTTGTAATAGTACTCTGTGCTCTTTCGGTATTTCTGCTAAATACGCCTAAAAAGGGTGTCCTGACACTTGATGGTGGAGCTCTTGTTTATGATGGCACCTTGGTACGAGGGAAAATGAATGGTCAAGGAACCTTGACCTTTGAAAATGGAGACCAATATACAGGTGATTTCAATAATGGAGCCTTTAATGGAAAAGGGACTTTCCAATCAAAAGCTGGCTGGAAATACGAAGGTGATTTTGTAAATGGCCAGGCTGAAGGTCAAGGGAAGTTGACGACAGAGCAAGAAGTTGTTTATGAAGGGACCTTTAAACAAGGCGTTTTTCAGCAAAAACAGTAGTCTCCAAGTTAGGAGACTATTTTTTAAAACCAGCAAGAAAGCGCTTTCTTTGTTTGGATTTGATAACTAACTATCAACTAGAAAAGCTTTGTGAAATAAAAAAAATTTCTCCATAATTTCACAATCATCCGGCCAAAACTCTATTGCATAGCTATATTGAGAAAAAAATCACAATCTCAGAAAAATTCTTTGTGAAATACTTATGAAACTGTTTACAAAGCATAAAAAAAGAGTTATAATAAACTTGTGAAAAAATTAACAAAGGATAACATCCTTAAAGGCTATGGAGGATAATATGGCTGATAAAAAAACAGTAACACCAGAGGAAAAACAACTTGCTGCTGAAAAGCATGTCGATGGTCTCGTGAAAAAAGCCTTGGTTGCGCTTGATGAAATGCGCAAGTTGAACCAAGAGCAAGTTGACTACATCGTGGCAAAAGCTTCGGTTGCAGCACTTGACGCGCACGGTATCCTTGCACAACATGCAGTTGAAGAAACTGGTCGTGGAGTATTTGAAGACAAGGCAACAAAGAATCTATTTGCCTGTGAGCACGTAGTGAACAATATGCGTGGAGTTAAAACAGTTGGAGTTATCGAAGATGATCCAATTACAGGTTTGACAAAGATTGCGGAGCCTGTCGGTGTAATCTGTGGTGTCACTCCGACAACAAACCCAACTTCAACAGCGATTTTCAAATCCTTGATTGCTTTGAAAACACGTAACCCAATCGTTTTTGCCTTCCACCCATCTGCTCAAGAATCATCAGCTCACGCAGCACAAATCGTTCGTGATGCAGCTATTGCGGCTGGAGCACCTGAAAACTGTGTTCAATGGATTACAGAACCATCTATGGAAGCAACTGGAGCGCTTATGAACCACGAAGGTGTTGCAACTATCCTTGCAACTGGTGGGAATGCCATGGTTAAAGCTGCATACTCATGTGGAAAACCAGCTCTTGGGGTAGGTGCCGGAAACGTTCCTGCCTATGTAGAAAAATCTGCTGACCTTCGTCAAGCTGCTCATGATATTGTTATGTCTAAGTCATTTGATAATGGGATGGTCTGTGCATCAGAACAAGCCGTTATCATTGATAAAGAAGTATATGACGAATTTGTAGAAGAATTCAAATCATATCACACTTACTTTGTAAACAAAAAAGAAAAAGCCCTTCTTGAAGAATTCTGTTTCGGTGTAAAAGCTAATAGCAAAAACTGTGCAGGTGCTAAACTAAATGCAAACATCGTTGGTAAACCAGCAGCATGGATTGCTGAACAAGCAGGATTTAGCGTTCCAGAAGGAACAAACATCTTGGCTGCAGAATGTGCAGAAGTAGGACCGAAAGAACCATTGACTCGTGAGAAATTGTCACCAGTTATTGCTGTCCTAAAAGCTGAAGACACAGAAGATGGTCTTACAAAAGCTCGTCAAATGGTTGAGTTTAACGGACTTGGTCACTCAGCAGCTATCCATACAAAAGACGAAGAGCTTGCTAAACGCTTTGGTACAGAAATCAAAGCTATGCGTATTATCTGGAACTCTCCATCTACTTTCGGTGGTATCGGTGACGTATACAATGCCTTCATTCCATCATTGACACTTGGATGTGGTTCATATGGACACAACTCAGTCGGTGATAACGTGAGTGCGATCAACCTTCTAAACATCAAGAAAGTAGGGAAACGTAGAAATAATATGCAGTGGTTTAAAGTTCCTTCAAAAATTTACTTCGAACGCAATTCTATCCAATACCTTCAAACATGTGAAGATATTGAACGCGTTATGATTGTTACAGACAA
The DNA here is from genome assembly GCF_001813005.1 of Streptococcus sp. HMSC062H02. Lineage (GTDB taxonomy): Bacteria > Bacillota > Bacilli > Lactobacillales > Streptococcaceae > Streptococcus > Streptococcus oralis_S. Next base: position 7,555 of record NZ_KV811137.1, on the reverse strand, counting down.
ATCGATCGAAAAACTTGGTTTTGTTCAACGCATTATTGACCAATTGAACAAACGCAGCAACCGTGTAACTGTCCAAGTCTTCTCAGACGTTGAACCAGACCCAGATATCACAACTGTAGAACGTGGTACTGAAGTAATGAGAGCATTTGAACCAGACACAATCATCGCTCTTGGTGGTGGTTCTCCAATGGATGCAGCGAAAGTAATGTGGCTCTTCTACGAACAACCACAAATCGACTTCCGTGACTTGGTTCAAAAATTCATGGACATCCGTAAACGTGCCTTCCGCTTCCCATCACTTGGTAAAAAAGCGAAATACATAGGTATTCCAACAACTTCAGGTACAGGTTCAGAAGTAACACCATTTGCCGTTATCTCTGATAAGAAAAACAATCGTAAATACCCATTGGCTGACTACTCATTGACACCAACTATTGCGATTGTTGACCCTGCTTTGGTTGAGTCAGTTCCAGACTTCATCGCTGCGGATACAGGTATGGACGTCTTGACTCACGCGACTGAAGCTTACACTTCAAACTTCGCTAACGACTATACAGACGGTATCGCCCTTCAAACAATCAAACTTGTCTTTGAATGGTTGGAAAAATCTGTTAAGACAGCTGATCCAGAAGCTCGCGAAAAAATGCACAATGCATCTACAATGGCTGGTATGGCCTTTGCCAATGCCTTCCTTGGTATGAGCCACTCAATGGCCCACAAGATCGGTGCGGTTCACCATACTGTTCACGGACGTACAAACGCAATCTTGCTTCCATACGTTATCCGTTACAATGGTACTCGCCCATCTAAGACGACTACATGGCCTAAGTATAACTACTGGAAAGCTGACGAAAAATTCCAAGATATTGCTAGAATGCTTGGATTGCCTCACTCAACTCCAGAAGAAGCAGTTGAAGCATACGCTAAAGCTGTTTACGAACTTGGTGTTGCAGTAGGTATAAAGATGAACTTCAAGGATCAAGGAATCGATGAAAAAGCTTGGAAAGACAGCTTGCATGAAATTGCCTTGCTTGCTTATGAAGACCAATGTTCACCTGCTAACCCTCGCTTGCCAATGGTAGCTGACATGGAAGAAATCATGGCAGATGCTTACTATGGTTATGCAGAACGACCAGGACGTCGCAAATAATTGTTTATCAGCCTAGAGACAGGAGAAATCCTGTCTCTTTTTTGTAAACTCTGAAAGCGTTGAAATTGGAGTTTCACCTTGAAATGAAGAGGATATGCAGATATTATAAAAGATTCTAGAGATATGCTTTGAAAATAAAAGAATGGATGAATAAAAAGGGGGAGAAAAAGTAGAAAAGCGGGAGAGAAAATCAACGCCCGTACTTGCAATTAAACTCAAATAGTTATATAATAGGTTTGTTGAAAGGTGATTTGTAGTGATTCAAGTTACTCTTTTCACAATAAAAATTTCATGATTTTCATAAGGAGGAAATCACTAATGGTAGTTAAAGTTGGTATTAACGGTTTCGGACGTATCGGTCGTCTTGCTTTCCGCCGTATCCAAAACGTAGAAGGTGTTGAAGTTACTCGCATCAACGACCTTACAGATCCAGTTATGCTTGCACACTTGTTGAAATACGACACAACTCAAGGTCGTTTCGACGGTACTGTAGAAGTTAAAGAAGGTGGTTTCGAAGTTAACGGTAAATTCGTTAAAGTTTCTGCTGAACGTGATCCAGAACAAATCGACTGGGCTACTGACGGTGTAGAAATCGTTCTTGAAGCAACTGGTTTCTTTGCTAAGAAAGATGCAGCTGAAAAACACCTTAAAGGTGGAGCTAAGAAAGTTGTTATCACTGCTCCTGGTGGAAACGATGTTAAAACAGTTGTATTTAACACTAACCACGACGTTCTTGATGGTACTGAAACAGTTATCTCAGGTGCTTCATGTACTACAAACTGCTTGGCTCCAATGGCTAAAGCTCTTCAAGATAACTTCGGTGTTGTAGAAGGATTGATGACTACTATCCACGCTTACACTGGTGACCAAATGATCCTTGACGGACCACACCGTGGTGGTGACCTTCGCCGTGCTCGCGCTGGTGCTGCAAACATCGTTCCTAACTCAACTGGTGCTGCTAAAGCTATCGGTCTTGTAATCCCAGAATTGAATGGTAAACTTGACGGATCTGCACAACGTGTTCCAACTCCAACTGGATCAGTTACTGAATTGGTAGCAGTTCTTGAAAAGAACGTTACTGTCGATGAAGTAAACGCAGCTATGAAAGCAGCTTCAAACGAATCATACGGTTACACAGAAGATCCAATCGTATCTTCAGATATCGTAGGTATGTCTTACGGTTCATTGTTTGACGCAACTCAAACTAAAGTTCTTGACGTTGATGGTAAACAATTGGTTAAAGTTGTATCATGGTACGACAACGAAATGTCATACACTGCACAACTTGTACGTACTCTTGAATACTTTGCAAAAATCGCTAAATAATTCTTGAGTCGATAAAAGCAAGGCCTTCTGGTCTTGCTTTTTTGTATAGAAAAATGGATGATAGTGTCATCCATTTTGTTTTAATTCTGTTTCAAAAGTATCCGAGAGGGCAGTAAAACTCAATTGTTCTAAGGTGAGTGGATGAGTAAAGGAAAGTCGAAAGGCATGAAGCATCAGCCTGCTTACTTTTGATCTAGAGTTATAGAGAGGATCGCCCAGGATAGGGTGCTTATGGTGAGAGAGGTGAACACGGATTTGATGCGTTCGACCGGTCTTTAGTTTGCAACGGACAAGGGTAGTCTTGTTTGGGAATTGTTTTAATCGACTGATATGTGTTTCAGCATATTGTCCATTTTTTTCATCAACTATTCTTTTTCTACGATCGTGTCGATCACGACCAATTTTATCTCGAAAGACAAGTTCTTTACTCCCTACTTGCCCCTCTACGAGTGCCCAGTACTCACGAGCAATGTCCTTTTTCTCCAACAAACGATTGAGGATGGGTAAGATAAAAGGATTTTTAGCAAAAAGCACTAAACCGCTTGTTTCCATATCCAGGCGATGAACGACATAGCAGTTTTGGCCAACGTAGGCAGAGACGTGATTGAGAAGGGCGATTTCACCAGGTTGATTTCCGTGAGTTTTCATTCCCTCTGGCTTGTTGACGATAATGAGATGTTGGTCTTGGTAAATCTCTTGAACGAGGTCTAGATTGCCCCAAAGGATTTCTTTTGGGGGATAATCTTCCTCGTCAAAAGTCAACTGACAAATGTCACCTGGTTTGACTATCTCGTTCCAGTGAACTTGTTTTTGATTGATTAAGATATTCTTCTTGGTTCTTAGAAAATGGCGAATCTTTCTAGGAATGAGGAGTTGTTCCTCTAGGAGTTCCTTGACCGTCATTTGAGGCAGGGATGATGGTAATGTAAATGTGAATTGCATACAGATATTGTAACAAAAAAAGCCCTGTTTGGATAGGGAACAGCTAAATTCTTGAGTTCCTATGGTGAAGATGATAAAATAAACGCATGAAATTAGATAAATTATTTGAGAAGTTTCTTTCTCTCTTTAAAAAAGAAACGAATGAATCCGCGGAGTCTGATTCGACTAGCATGCGTCGTTCACGGAGCGATAGAAAAAAACTAGGCCATGTAGGTTCGATACGGAAATTTTGGCGTCGTTATCATCTGACCAAGATTGTCATCATTTTAGGGTTAAGTTCTGGTTTGCTAGTAGGAACCTACCTATTTGCGATAGCCAAGTCTACCAATGTTAATGATTTGCAAAATGCCTTGAAAACGCGAACTCTGATTTTTGACCGCGAAGAAAAAGAGGCAGGGGCTCTATCAGGTCAAAAGGGAACCTATGTTGAGCTGGCAGATATCAGCAAAGACTTGCAAGATGCTGTTGTCGCGACAGAGGACCGTTCTTTTTATAAAAATGATGGGATTAACTACGGTCGTTTCTTTCTAGCCATCCTTACAGCGGGTCGTTCTGGAGGGGGGTCCACCATCACTCAACAGTTGGCGAAAAATGCTTATCTGTCTCAGGACCAAACCGTTGAACGGAAAGCCAAGGAGTTTTTCCTTGCCTTAGAGTTGACAAAGAAATACAGCAAGGAGCAAATCCTTACTATGTACCTCAATAACGCCTACTTCGGAAATGGGGTATGGGGTGTTGAAGATGCAAGTAAGAAATATTTCGGTGTATCGGCTTCACAACTAACGCTTGATCAGGCGGCGACTCTAGCAGGGATGCTCAAGGGACCAGAATTGTATAATCCATTAAATTCTGTTGAGACTTCGACCAACCGTAGGGATACTGTTTTGCAAAATATGGTTGCAGCAGGTTATATTGATAAAAACCAAGAGACCGAAGCGGCTGGAGTAGATATGGCTTCTCAACTGCAAGATAAATATGAAGGCAAAGTTTCGGATTATCGTTACCCGTCCTATTTTGATGCTGTTGTCAACGAAGCGGTTTCCAAGTACAATCTCACAGAAGAAGAGATTGTCAACAACGGCTATCGCATCTACACAGAGCTTGACCAAAACTACCAAGCAAACATGCAGGTTATTTACGAAAACACTTCGCTATTTCCAACAGCAGAAGACGGAACGCATGCCGAATCAGGTAGTGTCGCTCTGGAACCCAAGACTGGTGGAGTGCGTGGAGTTGTTGGTCGTGTAGCTGGTGATGACAAACCAGGCTTCCGCAATTTTAACTATGCCACTCAGTCTAAGCGTAGCCCAGGCTCAACCATTAAACCTTTAGTCGTTTATACACCCGCAGTAGAAGCAGGATGGGCCTTGAACAAGCAACTGGATAATCATACGATGCAGTACAACAGTTATCAAGTAGACAACTATGCGGGTATTAAGACATCTCCAGAAGTACCTATGTATCAGGCCTTGGCGGAATCACTCAACCTGCCAGCTGTTGCGACTGTAAATGAATTAGGTATTGACAAAGCTTTTGACGCTGGGGAGAGATTTGGTCTGAATATGGAAAAAGTTGACCGAGTTCTTGGAGTTGCTCTTGGTGGAGGTGTGGAGACGAATCCTCTCCAGATGGCGCAAGCCTATGCAGCCTTTGCTAATGGAGGTCTGATGCCTGAAGCGCATTTCATCACTCGTATTGAAAATGCCAGCGGTCAGGTCATCAAGAGTCATAAAAATTCCCAAAAACGAGTGATTGATAAGTCGGTAGCCGATAAAATGACCAGCATGATGCTAGGAACATTTACCAATGGTACAGGAATTAGTTCGTCACCAGCGGATTACGTTATGGCTGGTAAAACAGGTACGACTGAAGCTGTTTTCAACCCAGAATATACCAGTGATCAGTGGGTGATCGGCTATACTCCGGATGTGGTCATCAGCCACTGGCTCGGTTTCCCAACAACAGATGAGAACCATTATCTAGCAGGTTCGACCTCCAATGGAGCAGCCCATGTCTTTAGAAGTATGGCTAATACCATTTTACCTTACACTCCAGGTAGCACTTTTACAGTTGAAAATGCTTATAAACAAAATGGGATTGAACCAGAAAATACGAAAAAGCAAGTTGTTGAAGATGAGACAAACCAGTCTGAGGACCCGATAGGAGATATTCGTAGTCGTGCACAAAATCTTGTAGATGAAGCAGGCCGTGCGATTTCAGAAGCTAAGATAAAAGAAAAAGCCCAGACAATATGGGACTCAATCCTTAATCTATTTCGTTAAGAGGCTTGTCAAAGCCTCGGTTTCTTGTTATAATAGATAAGATGGAGGCGTTATGGCACTAAAAAATGCAAGCCTAGCTTGTGCAGTTTGTGGTTCAAGGAATTACTCAATCAAAATTAGTGGGAACCCCAAGCCAACACGACTAGAAGTAAATAAATTTTGTAAACATTGTGGAAAATATACGACACATAGAGAAACGAGATAGGAGAGAACGATGGGTTTTATTAAGGATATTTTTAAACTTCTTAAAGAAACAACTTGGCCAACTCGCAAAGAAAGCTGGAGAGATTTTCGCTCTATTATGGAATACACAGCCTTCTTTGTGGTCATCATTTACATTTTTGACCAGTTGATTGTATCAGGTTTGATTCGATTTATTAACATTTTTTAGAAGAAAAGTGGAGAAGTTCTGCTAACTTTCTTCTATATATGTATGAAAGGAAATATCATGGATAGTTTTGACAAGGGATGGTTTGTTCTACAAACTTATTCTGGCTATGAAAATAAGGTAAAAGAAAATCTATTGCAACGTGCGCAAACATATAACATGTTGGATAATATTCTACGTGTTGAGATTCCAACACAAACCGTGCAAGTTGAGAAAAATGGAAAGAAAAAGGAAATTGAAGAGAATCGCTTTCCAGGTTATGTCCTTGTAGAAATGGTCATGACCGATGAAGCATGGTTCGTCGTTCGAAACACACCTAACGTAACAGGATTCGTTGGCTCACACGGTAACAGATCAAAACCAACTCCACTTTTGGAGCAAGAAATCCGTGATATTCTGGTTTCAATGGGACAAACTGTTCAAGAGTTCGATATTGATGTTGAAGTTGGCCAGACAGTCCGTATCATTGATGGCGCTTTTGCAGACTACACAGGAAAAATTACTGAAATTGATAACAACAAAGTGAAGATGATTATCTCTATGTTTGGTAATGATACGATTGCAGAAGTGAATCTCAACCAAATTGCAGAATTATAACCCCAGAGAGGCTTTGCCTCTCTTTTTATGTGCTGTTGAGGGAGGAAGAAGTATAGAATAGAGGAAGTAGACCCAGTGGCTCGCGCATTTTGCTAAACTAAATGCAGAAAGGAGAGGTCTATGAATCTAAAAGATTTATATGAAGAAAGTAAGGGAATCGTCCATAAGTGTCGCAAAGATTATCATTTGCATCTGTGGGAGAAAGAGGACTGGGATCAGGAAGGCATGTTATGTCTGTATGAGCTGGTGAGTCGCAACCCAGAGTTACTAGAGGGCGACCGCCATCAACTATATGTTTGCTTTAAAACAAAGTTTAGAAATCGCATCCTAGATTACATCCGTAAACAGGAAAGCCACAAGCGCCGTTTTGACAAAGAACCCTATGAAGAGGTGAGTGAGATTAGCCATCGTCTAGGAGAAAAAGGACTCAGACTGGACGATTATTATCTCTTTCACGAACTTCTAAAGAATTATAAATCAAAGCAGAGTATGGAAAAACAAGAGTTAATAGATCGTCTCATGGGAGGGGAAGTCTTTAGAGGACGTAAAGCTCTCCTGAGAGAACTTTCCTTTATCTTTTCAGAATTTCGGTAAAGAGGAAAAAAGTCCTTGACAAAGGTAAAAAAGTAGGTATAATAGAAAGAGTTGAAAAGCTCAAGGTCCGTTGGTCAAGGGGTTAAGACACCGCCTTTTCACGGCGGTAACACGGGTTCGAATCCCGTACGGACTATGGTGTATTGCGGTTAAAAAAACTTGAAAAAAGTTTAAAAAATCTGTTGACAGAGGCAGATGGCTGTGATATACTAATATAGTTGTCGCTCACGAGAGGAGTGAGAGACAAAGACCTTTGAAAACTGAACAAGACGAACC
>NZ_KV811136.1:0-243 GCF_001813005.1 Streptococcus sp. HMSC062H02 | reverse complement strand
AAGGTGTCGCAGGTTCGAATCCTGTCTTCCCGATTCATGGCGGTGTAGCTCAGCTGGCTAGAGCGTCCGGTTCATACCCGGGAGGTCGGGGGTTCGATCCCCTTCGCCGCTATATTGATCTTGTTGGACCTTTAGCTCAGCTGGTTAGAGCTCTCGGCTCATAACCGAGTGGTCGTAGGTTCAAGTCCTACAAGGTCCATTGTAAATAATGGAGGATTACCCAAGTCCGGCTGAAGGGAACGG
>NZ_KV811135.1:0-420 GCF_001813005.1 Streptococcus sp. HMSC062H02 | reverse complement strand
CCCAGGCTAAGGCCGATGAGGCTAAGAAGAACATCGACGCTGCGACCACAAATGCAGAAGTCGACCAAGTTAAGACTGATGGAATAACTGAGGTCAATGGAGTCAATCCGCAGCCAGTAGCGAAGCCAGTAGCTAAGCAAGCGATTGAAGAAGCCCTTAAAGCTAAGGAAGCAGCCATTGATTCACGTACCGATTTGACGGACGAGGAGAAGGCTATAGCGAAAGCCGATGCCAAAGCTAAGGCCGATGAAGCCAAGAAGAACATTGATACTGCGACCACAGATGAAGCAGTATCGCAAGCTAAGACTGATGGAATAACTGAAGTCAACGGAGTTGAGCTAACCGCTCAAAGCAAGCCAGCAGCCAAGCAAGCGATTGATGAAGCCCTGAAAGCTAAGGAAGCAGCCATTGATTCACGTA
>NZ_KV811134.1:87422-220610 GCF_001813005.1 Streptococcus sp. HMSC062H02 | reverse complement strand
AAGTAGTAGCCCCAGTTGTAACGACTAAGGAAGAAACGAAGACAGAAGATGTTGCTTTCCAAGTCAAAGAAGTGAAGAACGCAGACCTTCCAGAAGGAAGTCGTCAAGTGAAAGCTGCTGGTAAGAAGGGTGTTCGCACCATTGTTTATACAGTGACATACACAGACGGCGTTGAAACAGGTCGCGAAGTGAAATCAAACACAATCACCACTCCAGCAGTAGATGAGATTGTTGAAGTTGGAACTAAGAAAGTAGTAGCGCCAGTTGTAACGACTAAGGAAGAGACCAAGACAGAAGAAGTTGCTTTCCAAGTCAAAGAAGTGCAGAACGCAGACCTTCCAGAAGGAAGTCGTCAAGTGAAAGCTGCTGGTAAGAAGGGTGTTCGCACCATTGTTTATACAGTGACTTACACAGATGGCGTTGAAACAGGTCGTGTTGAGAAATCAAACACAATCACTACTCCAGCAGTAGACGAAGTTGTCGAAGTTGGAACTAAGAAAGTAGCTTCTACAACAACCAACGGTGATAAGAAAGATACTGCAACAACAGGGAACCAAGCTGAAAACACTAAGAAAGAAGAAACTGTAAGCCAAGATCAGAAAGCTCTACCAAGCACAGGTACAGCTTCTACCAGTCTTCTTTCAATGATTGGTTTATTTATCGCCGGTCTAGTCGGCTTTGTCGTTCGTAAGAAGGACTAAGGCTCTCTAATTGTACAAAAGCATCTTTTGTACGAGAAATACTAAAAAGAACCCAGAATTTATTCTTGGGTTCTTTCTTTATAAATTAAAACGAATTACTATGGATAAGTTGTTAGAAACGATATCATGTTATGGAGTTTGTAGAGTAGTATGAGTCTATTCTAGCTTGAAAGAATGGTCAACCATTTTTAAACCAATTCATTGATAGAAGTAAAATCTCTACCCAGGCCTTGGGCGACTGGGAGGCTGGTCAAGTAACCTTGATAAGTGGTCACACCTTGACGCAAGCCTTCATCTTCAGCAATTGCTTGTGCGAATCCTTTGCCAGCCAGAGCTTCGATATAAGGAAGAGTGACATTGGTTAGGGCGATAGTAGAAGTACGGGCAACCGCACCAGGGATATTGGCAACGGCATAGTGGAGAACACCGTATTTTTCATAGACAGGTTCATCGTGCGTTGTCACACGGTCAGCTGTCTCGATAACGCCACCTTGGTCAACGGCAACGTCAACAATGACAGAGCCTGGACGCATTTGTTTGACCATCTCATCTGTCACCAATTTCGGTGCTTTGGCACCAGGGATGAGAACTGCACCAATCACCACATCAGCATCTCTCACACTTGCTTCGATGTTGAATGAATTAGACATAAGAGTTTGGATTTGGTTTCCAAAGACTTCTTCTAGAACTGAGAGACGCTTCGCACTGATATCTAAAATAGTCACTTGAGCACCAAGACCAAGGGCGATGCGGGCAGCATGTGTACCGACGACACCACCACCGATGATGGTTACTTTTCCTTTTGGAACACCTGGTACACCACCTAGTAGGACACCAGAACCACCAGCTTGCTTAGTAAGGAAGTGAGCTCCGATTTGAACAGCCATACGACCTGCAACCTCACTCATAGGAACGAGGAGTGGTAGTTGTCCTTGATTGTCACGAACAGTTTCATAGGCAATTCCTGTTGTTTTGGCTGCTAACATAGCACCTGTTAATTCTGGAGCAGCGGCCATGTGCAAGTAGGTGAAGAGGAGAAGATCGTCGCGCAAATAACCATATTCAGAAGCTAGTGGTTCTTTTACTTTCACGACCAACTCGGCAGCCCAGGCTTCAGCAGCAGTTGCGACAATCTCAGCTCCTTGCTTTTGATAGTCTGCATCAGTAAATCCTGAACCGAGACCAGCATTTGTTTCGATGAGAACACGATGTCCACGACTGATTAAACTATGGACGCCAGCAGGAGTGAGGGCAACACGGTTTTCGTTATTTTTAATTTCTTTTGGGATTCCGATTAACATAGAGATAACCTACCTTTCAATTGTTAGATTGTTTTAGTTGTCACATTCCATTCCATAAATCAAAAATGTGATGGTTTTATTGTATATGAAACCGCTTCAAAAATCAAGAAAAACTTGTCATCCAAATTTATTTATGCTAGACTAGTGAGAATCAAGCTCTAATGGAGGGAAAAGTATGGAATCAATATTTGTGAAATTTGCCCAGTATCCATCTATAGAAACGGAGCGTTTATTGCTCCGACCTGTAACCTTGGACGATGCAGAAGCTATGTTTGAGTATGCCTCAGACAGAGAAAATACACGCTACACTTTTCCAACAAATCAAAGCCTAGAAGAGACCAAGAACAACATCTCTCAGTTATACTTGGCTAATCCCTTGGGACGGTGGGGAATTGAACTAAAAAGCACTGGTCAGTTTATCGGAACCATTGACTTGCACAAGATTGATCCTGTTCTTAAGAAGGCAGCTATTGGTTACATTATCAACCAAAAGTATTGGAATCAAGGATTGACGACAGAAGCCAATCGTTCCGTGATTGAGCTGGCTTTTGAGAAGATTGGAATGAACAAGTTGACCGCTCTTCACGATAAAGACAATCCCGCATCAGGAAAGGTCATGGAGAAATCAGGTATGCGTTTTTCCCACGAAGAACCCTATGCCAAAATGGATAATAAAGAACCAGGTCGAATTATCACAAGAGTTCATTATGTCTTGACTAAGGAAGACTATTTTGAAAATAAATAAGCAGTTGAAAAGATTTTTCAGCTGTTTTTTTCTTTCACTTACGAATAACTTAAGAGAGGAGAAAATATGGAAGTCATTATCGAAAAAATCAAAGAGTATAAAATCATTGTCATCTGTGCTGGTTTGGGTTTAGCCTTAGGCGGATTTTTCCTGTTAAAACCAACTTCACAAACATCTGTGAAAGAAACAAATTTGCAGGCTGAAGTCGCAGCTGTTTCAAAGGATTCATCGTCTGAAAAAGAAGTGAACAAGGAAGAGAAGGAAGAATCTCCTGAACAAGATCTGATAACAGTAGATGTCAAAGGTGCTGTTAAATCGCCAGGGATTTATGACTTGCCAGTAGGTAGTCGTGTCAATGATGCTGTTCAAAAGGCGGGTGGCTTGACAGAGCAAGCAGACAGCAAATCGCTCAATCTAGCTCAGAAAGTTAGTGATGAAGCTCTGGTTTACGTTCCAACTAAGGGAGAAGAAGTAGCTAGTCAACAGACTGCTTCTGGGACGGCCTCTTCGACGAGCAAGGAAAAGAAGGTCAATCTCAACAAGGCCAGTCTGGAAGAACTCAAGCAGGTCAAAGGACTTGGTGGCAAACGAGCCCAGGATATTATCGACCATCGTGAGGCAAATGGCAAATTCAAGTCGGTAGATGAATTAAAGAAAGTCTCTGGCATTGGCGCAAAGACCATAGAAAAGCTAAAAGATTATGTCACAGTGGATTAAGAATTTCCCTATCCCCCTAATCTATCTGAGCTTTCTGTTGCTCTGGCTTTACTATGCCATTTTAGGAGCGTCCTATCTCGCACTGCTAGGTTTTGTTTTTTTGCTCGTCTGTCTCTTTTTCCAATTTCCTTGGAAACCGGCTGGAAAAGTTCTAGCGATTTGTGGAGTTTTTGGATTTTGGTTTCTGTTTCAAAACTGGCAACAGACACAAGTGAGTCAAGACTTGGTTGGCTATGTTGAAAAGGTGAGGATTTCACCAGATACCATCAAAGTCAATGGGGATAGTCTGTCCTTTCGGGGCAAGGCTGAGGGTCACACCTTCCAAGTTTACTATAAACTCCAGTCCGAGGAAGAGAAAGAGCTCTTTCAGACCTTAACAGACCTTCATGAGATTGAACTAGAAGGAAAACTTTCGGAACCCGAAGGGCAGAGGAATTTTGGTGGCTTTAACTACCAAGCCTATCTGAAGACTCAAGGAATTTACCAAACTTTGACTATCAAGAGTATCCAGTCAATGAAACAGGTTAGCAGTTGGGATATAGGAGAAAATCTGTCTAGTTTACGTCGAAAGGCTGTAGTTTGGATCAAGATGCACTTTCCAGATCCTATGCGCAACTATATGACAGGTCTTCTTTTAGGACATTTGGACACGGACTTTGAGGAGATGAATGAGCTTTATTCCAGTCTTGGAATTATCCATCTCTTTGCCTTGTCTGGTATGCAGGTGGGCTTCTTTATGGATGCCTTTAAGAAACTCCTCTTACGATTGGGCTTGACTCAAGAAAAGTTGAAGTGGCTAACCTATCCCTTTTCCCTTATCTATGCAGGTCTGACAGGATTTTCAGCTTCGGTCATTCGTAGTCTCTTACAAAAGTTACTAGCCCAACATGGTGTTAAGGGCTTGGACAATTTTGCCTTAACAGTCCTTGTCCTCTTTATCATCATGCCCAACTTTTTCCTAACAGCAGGAGGAGTCTTGTCTTGCGCTTATGCTTTTATCTTGACCATGACAAGCAAAGAAGGGGAGGGACTCAAGGCTGTTGCCAGAGAAAGTCTGGTCATTTCTTTGGGAATATTACCCATTCTATCCTTTTATTTTGCAGAATTTCAGCCTTGGTCTATTCTTTTGACCTTTGTCTTTTCCTTTCTGTTTGATGTGGTCTTCTTACCGCTTTTGTCCATCTTATTCATCCTGTCTTTTGTTTACCCAGTCACTCAGTTTAACCTTGTCTTTGAGTGGTTGGAGAACATCATTCGCTTGGTATCGCAGCTGGCAAGCAGGCCTCTGGTCTTTGGTCAACCCAACGCATGGCTGTTGATTCTACTGTTAGTTTCATTAGCCTTGGTCTATGACATGAGGAAAAACATCAAAAGACTAGCAGGATTCAGTCTCTTTATTGTGGGGCTCTTTTTCCTGACCAAGCATCCACTTGAAAATGAAATTACCATGCTGGATGTAGGGCAAGGGGAGAGTATTTTCCTACGGGATGTGACTGGTAAAACCATTCTCATAGATGTTGGTGGTAAGGTAGAAGCTAGTAAGAAAATCGAGGACTGGCAAGAAAAGGCGACAACCAGCAATGCCCAGAGAACCTTGATTCCCTATCTTAAAAGTCGAGGAGTAGACAAGATTGACCAGCTGATTTTGACAAATACAGATAAGGAGCATATTGGAGATTTGCTGGAGGTGACCAAGGCTTTCCATATCGGGGAGATTTTAGTATCAAAAGGAAGTTTGACACAGAAGGAATTTGTGGCAGAACTAGAAGCAAGCCAAACCAAGGTACGCAGTGTGACAGTAGGAGATAACTTGCTAATTTTTGGAAGTCAGTTAGAAGTCCTATCTTCAAGGAAAATTGGAGATGGGGATCGTGATGCTTCCCTGGTTCTTTATGGAAAACTCTTGGATAAGCACTTTCTCTTCACAGGAAATTTGAAAGAGAAGGGAGAGAAGGACTTGCTGAAGCATTATCCTGACCTAGAGGTGGATGTCTTGAAAGCGGGCCAACATGGTGCTAAAACCTCATCCAATCCAGTTTTCCTCGAAAAACTCAAACCAGAGATTACTCTCATTTCAGTTGGAAAAAACAATCATACGAAATTTCCCCATCAGGAAACCTTGACACGACTGGAAAGTATCAAGAGTAAGATTTACCGAACTGACCAGCAAGGGGCTATCCGCTTTAAAGGATGGAATAGTTGGAGAATTGAAACGGTTCGATAAAATAGACAAACTTTTCGAAAAATTGACTTTTTATCTTGACAAGGAATAGAAAACTTGGTATCATATAAAAGTTGAGAAAAGCAGAAGTGAGAGCTTCTCGCCTTGTGACATCAAGTTGCCTGGCCCTACGGATGAAAAGTTTCTAAGAAACGCTATCATAACGTGCGGGCTTGTATCATTACGAGTCCGCTATTGTTTTTCTCTAATAATAAAAAAGAGGTGAAAACCATAGCAAAGCAAGACTTATTCATCAATGATGAAATTCGTGTACGTGAAGTTCGCTTGATCGGTCTTGAGGGAGAACAGCTAGGCATCAAGCCACTCAGCGAAGCGCAAGCATTAGCTGATAGTGCAAATGTTGACTTAGTATTGATTCAACCCCAAGCAAAACCACCTGTTGCTAAAATTATGGACTACGGTAAGTTCAAATTTGAGTATCAGAAAAAGCAAAAAGAACAACGTAAAAAACAAAGTGTTGTTACTGTGAAAGAAGTTCGTCTGAGTCCAACTATTGACAAGGGTGACTTTGACACAAAACTTCGCAATGCACGCAAGTTCCTTGAAAAAGGAAATAAAGTTAAGGTATCCATTCGCTTTAAAGGGCGTATGATCACCCATAAAGAGATTGGTGCAAAAGTTTTAGCCGAGTTTGCTGAAGCAACACAAGATATTGCGATCATCGAACAACGAGCTAAGATGGATGGACGCCAAATGTTCATGCAGTTGGCGCCAGCAACTGACAAAAAATAATTGTCAGAAAGTTAAATAAAGGAGAAAAAATCATGCCAAAACAAAAAACACACCGCGCATCAGCTAAACGTTTCAAACGTACAGGTTCTGGTGGACTTAAACGTTTCCGTGCTTACACTTCTCACCGTTTCCACGGAAAAACTAAGAAACAACGTCGTCATCTTCGTAAAGCATCTATGGTGCATTCAGGAGATTTCAAACGTATCAAAGCAATGCTTACTCGCTTGAAATAATAGCCTGACAGTAAGTAAACAATTCTAGGAAATATTTGGAGGAAATAAAACATGGCACGTGTTAAAGGTGGCGTTGTATCACGCAAACGTCGTAAACGTATTCTTAAATTAGCAAAAGGTTACTATGGAGCTAAACACATCTTGTTCCGTACTGCAAAAGAACAAGTAATGAACTCTTACTACTATGCATACCGTGACCGTCGTCAGAAAAAACGTGACTTCCGCAAATTGTGGATCACTCGTATCAACGCGGCAGCTCGTATGAACGGACTTTCATACTCACAATTGATGCATGGTTTGAAATTGGCTGAGATCGAAGTTAACCGTAAAATGCTTGCTGACTTGGCTGTTAACGATGCAGCAGCTTTCACAGCTCTTGCAGATGCAGCTAAAGCAAAACTTGGTAAATAATGACAACTGTTTCATTCTTACTCTCGTGGTTTTTACCGCAAGAGTAGGGTGAAACTTTTTTATTTTCCATAAATGATTTTCTATTTTAGAGAGTAAATAACAGATTTTTTCAAAGAAAATAGGATATTTCTTGTATAATAGGAATATCTAAAAAAGATTTGGAGTTAGAAGAAGATGATAATAGGTATTGATTTAGGAACGACTAATTCTTTAGTAGGGGTTTATCAAGATGGCCAGGTCAAGTTGATTCCCAATGCTTTTGGTGAGTATTTGACTCCTTCTGTTGTGGCTTTAGATGACAATGATGAGATTATAGTTGGAAAAATTGCCAAGGAACGCTTGGTAACTCACCCAGATAAGACAGTTTCTCAGTTCAAGCGTTTTATGGGGACCAAACATGAGTTGACGTTAGGGAATCGAGCATATAAGGCTGAAGAATTGAGCTCTTTTATCATTCGAAAGTTGGTAGATGATGCAGAGACCTATCTTGGAGAAAAGGTCGAGGAAGTGATTGTCAGTGTTCCAGCCTATTTCAATGATGCTCAACGCTATGCGACCAAACTAGCAGGGAAATTTGCAGGCGTTCAGATTGATCGGATTATCAATGAACCCTCTGCAGCGGCTCTTGCTAAAAGATCTATGGTAAACCAAGAAGATCAATCCTTTATTGTAGTTGATTTTGGCGGTGGTACTCTTGACATTTCAGTTGTAGAGCTTTTTGATAACATTGTCGAAATCGTCTCGATCGCAGGGGACAATCGTTTGGGAGGAGAAGACTTCACTGCGGCTATTGCTGAGGAATTTTTAGTCTCCAATCAATTAACCAAGGATTCGATTTCCCGAGAATTTTATAGCAAAATTCTGGTGCAGGCTGAAAAGACTAAGCTAGAACTCAATAGTAAAGAAGAAGTGAAGATGACAGTTCTGGACCAAGAACAGGAATACACTTTAGACCTGACCTACCAGCGTTTTTATGAGCTTTGTCAACCTCTGCTAGCCCGTGTTAAGGCTGTTTTGGATCGTGCCTTGATGGATGCACGTTATAGCTATGTATCATCTGATAACTTTGTTCTTGTGGGGGGGACTTCGAAACTCCGCTTGGTTCAGGACTTTTTATCCTACTGTATCAATCAAGTTGTGCAGGTATCGGATGATCCTGATCGGATGATTGCGAGAGGTTGTGCACTTCTAGCAGGTATCAAAGAACGCCAGGGTGAGATACGAGATTTATTACTTTCTGATATTTGTCCTTTTACACTGGGGATTGAGATAGTTGGAGACCGTTTTTCGCCGATTATTGAGCGAAATTCTACCCTACCTGCTTCACGCATCGAGCAGTACTATACGGCTGAATTGGGACAGAGCCAAGTCAAGATAAAGGTCTATCAAGGTGAGATGATGAAGGCATCACAAAACCTGTTCCTAGGAGAATTAGAAGTTCCCGTCCCTGTGAATACTCGAGTAAATGAAAGTTTCACAGTTCGATTTACCTATGATTTAAATGGGATTTTGGATGTCGAAGTGAAAATTGATTCCACACAGGAAGTCTTTAGTCATGTTATTCTCCAAGATAGCATTACTCTGACAGAAAAGGAAATTAAGGCTAAGCAAGCAGAGTTGACTCGCTATAAGATCAATGCTCAAGAAACAGAGGTTTATCGTTTCTTGATTGAAAAAGCGAATCGTGTGTACAGTATGCTCTTGGGGAGAAGAAGAGATGAGCTAATGGCTGAAACTAGACGATTTGAAGAAGAGGTCAGTCAAGCATCTGTTTATCATTTGCCAAAACTTTATCAATCATTTTCAAACTATCTAGACTTCCTAGAGCGAGGACTGTAAAAGAGGAGACCTTATGAATATATGGGAAACTTTAGGGATAGAGCCAACGACTGACGTCAAGCTTATTAGAAGGCGTTATGCTGAACTGGTTCGGCTCTATCACCCAGAAGACCAACCAGAAATTTACCAAAAAATTGTTGAAGCGTATCAAAAAGCCTTGACTTATGCGAGATCTAGAAACACAAGACTAGAAAATAGTCTAAGAAAAGCGAGTGACTCTCAAGAAGCTACTAAACTTGAAGAAGAGGCGAATGAAAAACCTAACTCTAGTCTCAACTTTGAACACTTGACTGAAGAAACGAAGACTGAGAACGAAGAGTCTGAAACATCTAGTCTTGATTTCAGTGATTATCAGCAATCGACTGATAAAACCAGCAATTCTTTTAACTTTGAAACCTTTAAAGCGGAAGAGGATGAGCAAAATTCCACCCTTGACTTTAGTGACTATGATGAGGAAGTTCAGCTAAATGGAGATTCTGAAGAAAGAGCTAAGAATACCCTCAACTTTGAAACGTTTGGTGACGAAGAGAACCAGGGGCAAGAAGGAATAACAAGGTCTACTCTTGACTTTAGTGGTTATAATGAAGAAACTTATCTGATTCGAAATGCGATTGAAAGTATTGTTGGAAATGACGGTTATAACCAAGAGGAACAAGAGCATCTATGGCGTCAGTTCTTTCATCAGTATCAGTATGATATGGACATTGTTCAATCCGTTTTAGAGGAAATGGATGTTTATATTTTTAATAAACCAGAGCAATTCTCTATCCTCATTCCCTTGCTGGAAGATTATATACCTGACTTCCGACACTGGGGCTATTACTATAAATTGAAGTATTGGAAAGTTAAAAGAGCTATAGCAGAAGAGGAAGGCAGTTCGCTTGAAAGCGCACATGAAGCCACTGAAGAATTCTATTATTCTTATCAACTTTGCCAAGAAATTCTCCAAGATTTTAACAAAGCAAATCAATTGAGCTCCTGGATAGAGTTTTTCAAGCACCCTTATTTGGCCTTTATGGTCTTAGATCAAGTAAATCAGAATCGTCAGATAATCAAGAGTGTGCCCGTTTTAACCTATATCCTGGAAAAAAACCGACAAGTCATATTTGAAGAGGATTATCCACTCTTGAACGACTTGGCTGATTACTTAGAGGAAGTAAAAGAGGAGCTGGGAGAAAACGTTGACTTTAGTCATTACACTCTAGATAATCCGGATGAAGTTGAGGCAGCCTTCTATGAGTTGCTCCATGCTCACTATGAAGACGAGTATAAACTGTTACGTGATTGGCAATACCTTTTTGAATCAGTCAAAGATCACACGCTCCTACTTGATTTGTTAGAAAAGGTGGACGTCTATCCTTTAACCAATGCGAAAGTGTTAGCCCTTGTTTTCCAATTTGTGGAGCGTTATAGTGATGAGGAATCAAATCCTTACCTGAAGAAACTTCATTTCTGGAAGAGTATCCATTCTTATCCTTCAGTGGTAGAGGAGTATGCACTTAACAAAAAAGAAAATTTTGATTACTGGTACAATGAAGGTTATCTTTATATAGATAAGCTCACCAAGAGCGATGAAGATATCAATGATTGGGAAAAGTGGAGAAGCTACTTTAAAGGAAGACCACGCATTCTAACGATTTTGCTTCAACAAATCTATAAGGAGTACCATCGGTTTACAGATGGCAAGCTCTTGAGATATGTTTTGGCTCCTTTTCCTACTTCTAAAATGGCTCCCCAAATGATGACGGAGGAGACAGACCAGAAACTAGAAGAGATGACAGCTTATGCTTATGAACTTAGTCATCCAAAGGCCAAGCTCTCTTATTTGGATTGGAAAAAAAGACAGGTATTTAATAATAAGTTTCTTCAGATTTTCTCTGGTCTCTTTACGATTGTATGTTTGCTACTCAGTATTATAGAGCGACCTGGTTATAATTCATGGGTTCATGCGGGCATGTTTTCACTCTTTTACGTCTATATGCTAAAATTAAGGAAAACACCGATTGAGGAGGGAGTGACTGCTAGAGGAGAAAAACGGAAATTCTACTACAGTCCTCATCCATGGTTCCTATTAATCTTGTTATTAATCCTCGTCATTCCATCCTTACCATTTGGTCTCATTGGTGCCCTTATGTTCATTACATTTTTCAGCTTCATCGATGGTTTCCAAGTGAGTCAGGGGCTGAAGTGGGATTATTCTTTGGAGAAGCTGATTCCTATCGGTATCTTTCTTTCTGCTGGTTTTCTTTCTGCTTTGGTAAATCAAAGCCAGACTATTTCAGGAGTTGCAACAGCCTACTTCCATATTTTTGCAATCCTTGTGATTTGCTTGTCTTTTACAAGATTCAGTCCTGGATTTCCACCATCTCTGAAGAAAATTTTCATACCAGCAATCTTGGGAATCCTACTCTTTCAAACGTTGCCATATATTCACAGCCGTTTAGATATCTTTGATCCAACTATTCTACGAAATGAAACACTGGCTATAACTGTTATCCTCTTGTTAAATGGAATTGCCTTATCTTATTTTACAAAGGAACAAGGCTTCATGATTGGTGTGAAGAAGGTCTTTATGATTTATGGATTGCAGATCTTTATTTTCCTAAGAAGACTGTTCCGAATCCTATTTGCACCAAATTCAGTTTTCGGTAATAACTATCATTACAAAGACTTACTAATCATGAACAGCGAATTTACGTTCTACTTCCTCGAGGGACTTTTTGTCCTGATCATGCTTTTCCTTATTCGCAATATACGCAAGGAAAATCGTAAAAGTGCTGCTTAGAATGAAAGCGTAGAGAAGAGGACTCTGGTTCAAGTTTCTAGTAAATTTTCCTGAATAAAGGTATAATAGAACTATTAAAACGAAAGAGGTAATGAAAATGGCTTCAAAAATGCTACACACTTGCTTGCGAGTAGAAAACCTTGAAAAATCAATCGCTTTTTATCAAGATGCTTTTGGATTTAAAGAATTGCGTCGCAGAGATTTTCCAGATCATGCTTTCACCATTGTCTATCTAGGACTTGAGGGGGATGACTATGAGTTGGAGTTGACCTATAACTATGATCACGGTCCTTACGTGGTAGGAGATGGCTTCGCCCATATCGCCCTCAGTACACCTGACCTTGAGGCCCTACATCAAGAACATAGCGCTAAAGGCTATGAGGTGACAGCTCCTAATGGACTTCCAGGAACTCAACCAAACTATTACTTTGTCAAGGATCCTGACGGTTACAAGGTCGAAGTCATTCGTGAAAAATAATCCAGTGAAGTCAAGTAGAATGTTCGTTTTCTACTTGACTTTTTTTCTTTGAAAGAGTATACTAATACAAATTTAACCTTTAAGGGGAGTCCAGAGAGACTCACAAGGTGTCAGATAAAAGGGATAAGGGGACTCTCTGTGGAGACTTTTTAAGTGTGCGCATGAGTTCTAGCCTAACCCAACTGAGGCCTTGCATTAGCAAGGCCTTTTCTTTATCTGGTCCCCTTAAATTTAAGGAGGAAAAGTCATGAATCCCACATGTAAGAAGCGTTTGGGTGCCATTCGTTTGGAAACCATGAAGGTGGTCGCACAAGAGGAAATTGCGCCAGCAATCTTTGAATTAGTCCTAGAAGGGGAGATGGTTGAAGCCATGCGAGCCGGCCAATTTCTTCATCTGCGTGTGCCTGATGACGCCCATCTCTTGCGCCGCCCTATTTCAATTTCGTCTATTGACAAAGCAAACAAGCAGTGTCACCTTATTTATCGGATTGAGGGGGCTGGGACAGCTATTTTTTCAACCTTAAGTCAGGGAGATACTCTTGATGTGATGGGACCTCAGGGAAATGGTTTTGACTTGTCTGACCTAGACGACCAGAGTCAAGTCCTCCTCGTTGGTGGTGGGATTGGTGTTCCACCCTTGCTAGAAGTAGCCAAGGAATTGCATGCGCGTGGGGTGACAGTAGTGACAGTCCTCGGTTTTGCGACTAAGGATGCTGTTATTCTCGAAACCGAATTGGCCCGATATGGTCAGGTCTTTGTAACGACAGATGATGGTTCTTATGGCATCAAGGGAAATGTTTCTGTTGTTATCAATGATTTAGACAGTCAATTTGATGCGGTTTACTCATGTGGTGCTCCGGGAATGATGAAGTATATCAATCAAACCTTTTATGATCATCCAAGAGCCTATCTATCTCTAGAATCTCGTATGGCTTGTGGGATGGGAGCTTGCTATGCCTGCGTTCTAAAAGTGCCAGATAGTGAGACCGTCAGCCAACGCGTCTGTGAAGATGGCCCTGTTTTTCGCACAGGAACAGTTGTATTATAAGGAGAAAGTCATGACTAACAAACGTTTACAAGTTTCTCTACCGGGCTTGGATTTGAAAAATCCCATCATTCCAGCATCAGGCTGTTTTGGTTTCGGCCAAGAGTATGCCAAATACTATGATTTAGACCTTTTAGGCTCCATTATGATCAAGGCGACGACACTTGAACCCCGTTTTGGGAATCCTACTCCCAGGGTGGCAGAAACGCCTGCAGGTATGCTCAATGCAATCGGTTTACAAAATCCAGGTTTAGAAGCTGTTTTAGCTGAAAAGTTGCCTTGGCTGGAAAGAGAATATCCTTCGCTTCCCATCATCGCCAATGTAGCAGGCTTTTCAAAACAAGAGTACGCTGCCGTTTCTCAGGGGATTTCCAAGGCTACAAATGTAAAAGCTATCGAGCTCAATATCTCTTGTCCGAATGTGGATCACGGCAATCATGGACTTTTGATTGGGCAAGATCCTGACTTGGCTTATGAAGTGGTAAAGGCAGCTGTGGAAGCCTCTGATGTGCCAGTTTATGTTAAATTAACCCCTAGTGTAACGGATGTTGTCACCATCGCCAAAGCCGCAGAAGATGCAGGGGCAAGTGGCCTAACCATGATCAATACCCTTGTCGGTATGCGCTTTGACCTTAAAACCAGAAAACCAATCCTAGCCAATGGAACAGGTGGAATGTCTGGACCAGCAGTCTTTCCAGTAGCCCTCAAACTCATCCGCCAAGTCGCCCAAACAACCGACCTTCCCATCATTGGAATGGGAGGAGTGGATTCTGCTGAAGCAGCGCTAGAAATGTATCTGGCTGGTGCCTCTGCTATCGGAGTTGGAACAGCCAATTTTACCAATCCATATGCCTGTCCTGATATTATTGAAAATTTACCAAAAGTCATGGATAAATACGGCATTAGCAGTCTAGAAAATCTCCGTCAGGAAGTCAAAGCCAATCTGAGATAAGCTAGGTCTTCCTTATCGTCAACAAGAAATAGAATCTTCATCAATTTGTAATATTTCCGTCGATTAACTATGTTACAATAGGGTTTAGAAAACGTTATTGGAGCATTTAAATGAAACGATGGAAAGTGGCCCTAGTAAGTGCTGGCTTATTGGGGTGTTTTTTTACTGTAGTGGAGACAGCAAAAGCAGAAGAGGGGACTTGGCAAGGAAAGACCTACCTCAAAGCAGACGGGAAACCAGCAACCAAGCAATGGCTTTTTGACCAAACGCATCAGAACTGGTTTTATCTTAAAGATAATGGTCAACGTGCAGAAAATGGCTGGTTGACAGTTGGTGGTAAAGATTACTATTTTAACGAAGCTGGAAAATTAGCTACGAAAACGTGGGTTGGCCAGTACTATGTGACTGAAAGTGGTGCTAAAGCAAAGGAACAGTGGGTATTTAATCAGGAAAAAGAATCCTGGTATTATCTAAAGTCTGATGGTCAGAAAGCTCAAAAAGAATGGATTCAACAAGGTCAAGAAAAATATTACCTTAAAGAAGACGGGAAAATGGCCAAAGATGAGTGGATCACTCAAGGTGAGAACCAGTACTACATCAATTCACAAGGTAAAATGCTGAAAAATGCTTGGCTTGGTAAAAGCTATATATCAGAAAATGGTAATAAGGTTAAACAAGCCTGGATTTATGATGACAACTATAGCAGTTGGTTCTACCTTCAACAAGATGGTACCTATGCTGAAAATGGCTGGCAAACCATAGATGGAAAGGACTACCATTTCAAATTTGGAGGCTATCTTTCTACCGAGCGCTGGATTGGCCGCTTCTATGTTGCAAAGAGTGGAGCCAAATTGAAATCGGAATGGCTCTTTGATAAGAATTATGATGCTTGGTTTTACTTGAAAGCTGACGGAACCTATGCCGAAAAAGGCTGGGAAACGATTAAAGAAAAAGATTACCATTTCAAATCAGGCGGTTATCTTTCTACCGAGCGCTGGATAGATCGCTTCTATGTTGCGAAGAGTGGAGCTAAATTGAAATCGGAATGGCTCTTTGACAAGAATTATAACTCTTGGTTTTACTTGAAAGCTGACGGAACCTATGCTGAAAAAGGTTGGCAAACCATCAAAGGCAAGGATTACCATTTCAAATCAGGCGGCTACCTCTCTATGGAAACTTGGATTGACCGCAGTTATGTGACGAGCAGTGGAGCAAAAGCTGGCAAAGGGTGGCTCTTTGACAAGAATTATAACTCTTGGTTCTATATCAACTCTGATGGAAATTATGCCAATAAAGAATGGCTCTGGGATAATGGTTACTACTATCTCAAATCTGGTGGTTATATGGCTGCGAGTGAGTGGGTATGGTACAAGAACAACTGGTTCTACCTCAAGTCAAATGGAAAGATGGCTGAGAAAGAATTAATCTACGATTCATCCGACCAATCATGGTATTACCTTAAATCAGGCGGTTATATGGCAAAAAATGAAACTGTGGATGGTCATACCTTGGATGCTTCTGGTAGATGGCATGTTGCGGATAAAACCAAATATTACAAAGTTAAACCAATCACTGCCTATGTCTATAGTGCATCTGGAGAAATCTTAAGTTACATTAACCAAGGAAGCATTGTTTCACTGGATAGCTTGACGCGAAAAGGTGGCCGACTTGCAGTTTCGATTTCTGGCTTGTCTGGCTATATGAATCAAAGTGATTTGACAGCAGTGGATGAAGGAAGCGAGTTTATCCCTCATTATACTAGTGATGGGAAATTCCTTTACCATGAACTCTCTCCATACACGAGTATCAAAGTAGCTCCACACACTTCTGCTATGGTTATTGGTAAGAAGTACTACTCAACTGATGGAGAGCATTTTGATGGCTTTACCATTAAAAATCCTTTCCTCTATAAAAACTTGAGAGAACCAAGTAATTATAGTGCAGCTGAATTGGATAAACTGTATTCAATGATGAACTTGCAGGATAGTCCTCTAGCAGGTAAAGGAGCGACTTTCAAAGAAGCTGAGGAACGCTACGGTGTCAATGCCCTTTACTTGATGGCACATAGCGCTCTTGAAAGTGCGTGGGGACGTAGTCAAATTGCCAGAGATAAGAACAACTTCTTTGGTATTGCTGCTTATGATACGAGCCCATATCTCTCAGCCAAGAGCTTTGATAATGTGGACAAAGGAATTCTCGGAGCGGCCAAGTGGATCCGTGAGAACTACATCGACTATGGCAGAGACCACCTTGGAAATAAAGCAACCGGGATGAATGTTCGCTATGCTTCTGATCCTTACTGGGGTGAGAAGATAGCCAGCATCATGATGACTATCAACAGCAAACTTGGTTGGAAAGACTAATCAAAAGAAATCAACGATAACTACTGAAAAGTGGTTATCGTTTTTGTATATCTGGCAATAAGTTGATTCTATAGCTTTTTACACTTGAAATATTTAAAACAATATATTAAAATATAGAGGAGATTATTTATAAATTGAGGAGTTTAAAATGAAGAAATCAATGATTGTTGGGCTTATTACTTTTATTGCTTTAGGTTTGGCAACAGGATACTATTTCTTATCCTATGCGCCTCATCAAGCTGCTGTAACTAAGTTTGAAGATGTAGTAAAGGATTTAAATGAAAAGAATAAAGAAGTTGAAGATCAAATAGCTGAGGCTGAAAAGGTTATTGAGAATAATGAAGAACCTCTTGATTCTAAGACATTGGAAGAATTGAAATCAACTATAAAGGATAGCAAAGATTCACTTCGTAAAGAACCAGAAATGGAGAAAGCGACTGCTAAGATTGAGAAGCAAATTGAAGAATTAAGTCAACCATTAGATTATAGTGAAACAAAAAAGAATTTGTCTGAAAAATTGACTCACTATCAAAATAGCATTCTTCAATTAAAACAAATTACAAATCCTTCTAGTTCTTTTATTGAAGAAAGACTCAAAGAAATTGAATCAATTACTGGAGTACAATCTGTTACGGAGGATAATGACCCTAATAAAAAATTAAATAAACAAGGAGGATATACAGCGTCTGTATATTTCGTTGACAAGCAAGTGAATGAATCTGTAGAAGGCTCAGATATTGTTCAAAAAGGTAATGATGCTGGTGGAAATATAGAAGTTTATAAGACAAAAGAAGATGCAGAAAAGCGCAATACTTATATTAGTGCTTTTGATGGAACTGCTTTAAATCCGGGATCCCACTATGTTTATGGAACCATATTAATTCGCACTTCGCACCATTTAACAGGAGCGCAACAGAAAGAACTGACTGAGAAAATCTACAATAAATTAATTGAACTGAAATAATTAAAAAATTGGATAGCTATTTGTTTTATTGAACTAAGATACAGTCAAAAAGCCGTTGGAAAACGGTTTTTTGTTATAATTAAATGAAGAATGTAGAATTGAAGGAGAACATCATGACTTTTGAAGAAATCCTGCCTGGATTAAAGGCCAAGAAAAAATATGTACGAACTGGTTGAGGAGGGGCTGAAAACTATGTTCAGCTTTTTGACACTATCGAGCAAAACGGGGTTGCACTTGAAGTGACGCCTTATTTCCTAATCAACGTGTCTGGGGAGGGAGAAGGTTTTTCCATGTGGAGTCCGACACCTTGTGATGTTTTGGCGACAGATTGGGTAGAAGTGCATGACTAGACGTGTATTGATTACGGGAGTGAGTTCAGGGATTGGTCTGGCTCAAGCTCGACTCTTTTTAGAGAATGGCTATCAAGTATATGGAGTGGACCAAGGTGAAAATCCACTCTTGGAGGGTGATTTTCACTTTTTACAGAGAGATTTGATCTTAGACTTGAAACCTGTTTTTGACTGGTGCCCTCAGGTGGATGTTTTATGTAATACTGCAGGAGTTTTGGATGCTTACAAACCCTTACTGGAACAATCAGCCCAGGAAATTCAAGAGATTTTTGAAATCAACTATATGACTCCTGTTGAGTTGACTCGTTATTATTTGACGCAAATGCTGGAAAATAAAAAAGGAATCATCATCAATATGTGTTCGATTGCTTCAAGTCTAGCTGGCGGAGGTGGTCACGCCTATACCTCGTCTAAGCACGCCTTAGTTGGCTTTACCAAGCAGTTGGCTCTAGACTATGCAGAG
This sequence comes from Streptococcus sp. HMSC062H02, assembly GCF_001813005.1. GTDB lineage: Bacteria > Bacillota > Bacilli > Lactobacillales > Streptococcaceae > Streptococcus > Streptococcus oralis_S. The sequence continues at coordinate 202,289 of NZ_KV811134.1, read as the reverse complement.
GCAGGTATTCAGGTCTATGGGATTGCTCCAGGGGCAGTCAAGACAGCTATGACCGCTGCGGACTTTGAACCAGGTGGCTTAGCTGACTGGGTAGCTAGTGAAACGCCAATCAAGCGCTGGATTGAGCCAGAGGAAGTAGCAGAAATTAGCCTTTTCTTAGCAAGTGGAAAAGCGAGCGCCATGCAGGGACAAATTTTGACAATAGATGGTGGCTGGTCTTTGAAGTAGGAGGAGTTGGATGGAAATCAAAAAACACTTTGGAGTCTATGCTGTTTGCTTTGAAAATGGGAAGTTACTCTGCATTGAAAAAACGAGGGGCCCTTATCAACATCGTTATGATTTACCAGGTGGTAGTCAGCAACTTGGGGAAGGATTGACGGAAACGCTGATTAGAGAAGTTATGGAAGAGACGGGATATACTGTTAGAAGCTACTCCAATCCTCGAATCTACGATGTTTTCGTCAGGGAAGAGTTAAAAAATTTTATGGTTCACCATATCATGGCATTTTATGATATTGAGGTCAACGAGAAGGAAGCTCAAGTCACGATTTCTGAAGCTGTCTCTGATGGTGCGAATGATTCACTCGGATATGTTTGGATGGATATTCAGAAAATCACAGAAGAAAATGCATCACCATTAGTCTTGAAGGTTAAGTCTGAATTATTAGAATTTCCAGAACTGGATAAGACTTCTTACATGAATTGGAAGGTGAATGATGAGAAACCAACTTGTCCTTAGTGGAGAACAAATTGTTGAAAAAGTGTATCCTCAGTTATTGCACCACGTCGGTATGATTCGTGGAGAATACTTACTGAGAGAGCTTAATCAAAACATCCTATTACCAAGTTGTCAGCAATTTGTAAAAGATTATCTAGATACCATTTGCTCCTTGTACTCAGATGAAGAGGTTTGGTATCGTTTTTCAGAGTTAACAAATACAGAAGCTAATTGTTTAGAGGGGACTAAAGAGCATTTTGATGAAAATCATCCCTTGTTTGGATATAGAGGGATAAGGCGTTTGCTGGCGTGTCCGAATGAATTTCAGGCTGAGGCACATGTCGTTACAGAAGTTTATCAAACCAATCCTAATCTGTCTGTTATTTTTCCTTTTGTCAATGATGCCGACCAATTAAAACAAGCTATTAGAGTATTGCGTGAGCATGGTTTTACTGGAAAAGTCGGTACAATGATTGAATTACCGTCAGCATATTTTGACTTGGACAGGATACTGGAAACTGGTATTTCAAAGATTATAGTTGGAATGAATGATTTGACTTCTTTTGTTTTTGCGACTGTGAGAAACAGTCAATGGCATGATATGGAAAGTCCAATAATGTTAGATATGCTGAGAGACATGCAGGATAAAGCAAGGATGAAAAAGATTGACTTTGCTGTAGCAGGCTATCTGAATGCTTCTTTCATACAAAAAATGAATCAGATGGGTATCAAGTGTATTATCCACTACAGTTCTATTCCAGAGATTTTTAATTTAGAGATTGATCATCCAGACCATCTCAAACGTATAAAAGAAGTAAGTAAAAAATTACAAAGGAGCAACCCATGACACCGCAAGAAATGTGGAATGCGTATAAGCAAATTAACCCCTCGATTGGAGATGAGATAGATGCCTGGGCTTTTGGAGTGGAAGGCGATCTCTTGGCAGGTTTGGTTTTAAAAGGCGAAAAGACAGCAACCGCCTCAGCCTACGACCTCTACGCAATAGAGGACGAACCTCTTCCGCAAGAAGGGACCTTCGATGTCATTTTAGACAGTCAAAATCAGGCTGTCTGCATTGTCGAAATTACTAAGGTCTCCGTTCAGCATTTCAATCAAGTTTCTGCAGACCATGCCTATAAGGAAGGTGAGGGAGACAAATCTTTAGCCTATTGGCGTCAGGTTCATGAAGACTGTTTCACCGAGTGGATGAGGGAAGCTGGGCTGCCTTTTACGCCTGACAGCAAGGTCGTTTTGGAAGAATTTCGCAAGGTCTACCCACTGTAGACTGCAGAAGGAAGAAAGTTTTGGAAATTACCGTCCAATCCTTTTTTCTAAAGCAAAACATGATATAATAAGTTTGTTTGAAGAAGAGTAAAACTCTTAAACTTAGAATAGGAGAAAACTATGCAAGCAGTTGAACATTTTATTACCCAATTTGTTCCTGAACATTATGATTTATTTTTAGACTTGAGTCGTGAGACCAAGACCTTTTCCGGGAAGGTAACCATTACTGGTCAAGCACAGAGTGATCGTATTTCCCTTCACCAAAAAGACTTGGAAATCACTTCTGTGGAAGTTGCAGGTCAAGCTCGTCCATTTACAGTTGACCATGACAATGAAGCCCTTCATATCGAATTGGCTGAGGCTGGTCAAGTTGAATTAGTCATCGCTTTTTCAGGAAAAATCACAGACAACATGACAGGTATTTACCCTTCTTACTACACAGTTGATGGAGTCAAGAAGGAAGTCTTGTCTACTCAGTTCGAGAGCCATTTTGCGCGCGAAGCCTTCCCATGTGTGGATGAGCCAGAAGCAAAAGCGACTTTTGACCTCGCTCTACGTTTTGACCAAGCAGAAGGTGAAGTGGCCTTGTCAAACATGCCAGAAATTGATGTGGAAAACCGTAAGGAAACAGGCATCTGGAAGTTTGCGACAACACCTCGTATGTCTTCTTACTTGTTGGCCTTTGTAGCAGGTGATTTGCAAGGTGTGACCGCTAAAACTAAAAACGGTACCCTTGTAGGTGTCTACTCAACCAAAGCTCACCCATTATCCAACCTTGATTTCTCACTGGACATCGCCGTTCGCTCTATCGAGTTTTATGAAGATTACTACGGAGTTAAGTACCCAATCCCTCAATCACTTCACATCGCCCTTCCTGACTTCTCAGCAGGTGCTATGGAAAACTGGGGTCTTGTGACTTATCGTGAAGTTTACTTGGTTGTGGATGAGAACTCAACCTTTGCTAGTCGACAACAAGTTGCCCTTGTTGTGGCACATGAGTTGGCTCACCAATGGTTTGGTAACCTCGTGACTATGAAATGGTGGGATGATCTTTGGCTTAATGAAAGCTTCGCAAACATGATGGAATACGTCTGTGTGGATGCCATCGAGCCAAGTTGGAATATCTTTGAAGACTTCCAAACAGGTGGAGTTCCAGCGGCGCTTAAACGTGACGCGACGGATGGCGTTCAGTCTGTCCATGTCGAAGTCAAACACCCAGATGAAATCAATACGCTCTTTGATGGCGCTATCGTCTATGCTAAAGGAAGCCGTCTCATGCACATGCTTCGTCGTTGGCTAGGTGATGCGGATTTCGCTAAAGGATTGCATGCCTACTTTGAAAAACACCAGTACAGCAATACCATCGGTCGTGACCTTTGGAATGCTCTCGGACAAGCATCAGGTCGTGATGTTGCAGCCTTCATGGACTCTTGGTTGGAACAACCTGGTTACCCAGTTCTCACTGTCAAAGTTGAAAATGATGTCTTGAAGATTTCACAAAAACAATTCTTTATCGGTGAGCATGAAGACAAGAACCGCCTCTGGGTAGTGCCACTCAACAGCAACTGGAAAGGTCTACCAGATACACTTGAAACTGAAAGTATCGAAATTCCTGGCTACGCCGCTCTTCTTGCTGAAAATAAAGGAGCACTTCGCCTTAACACTGAAAATACAGCCCACTACATTACAGACTATCAAGGAGACTTGTTAGATGCTGTTCTTGCTGAGCTAGAGTCACTTGATAACACAAGCAAACTGCAAATCGTCCAAGAACGTCGTCTGCTTGCTGAAGCAGGGCACATTTCTTATGCTGACTTGCTCCCAGTCCTTGATAAACTTGCTAAGGAAGAGTCTTACCTTGTTGTTTCAGCTGTTTCTCAAGTGATTGCTGCCCTTGAACGCTTTATCGATGAAGGTACAGAAGCTGAGAAAGCCTTTAACAGTCTGGTTGCTAAATTGGCTCGTCATAACTATGACCGTCTTGGTTTTGAAGCTAAAGACGGAGAATCAGATGAGGATGAATTGGTTCGTCAGCTGGCCGTTTCTATGATGATTCGCTCCAATGATGCAGAAGCTAGTCAAGTCGCTAGTCAAATCTTTGCAGCTCATAAGGAGAACCTTGCAGGACTTCCAGCAGCCATCCGTGCACAAGTTCTCATCAATGAGATGAAACACCATGAGACCAAGGACTTGGTCGCAACTTATCTGGACCTCTACACTCATGCGACGGATGCGGTCTTCAAACGCCAGTTGGCAGCTGCTCTAGCCTACAGTACAGATGCTGACAATATCCAAACCTTGATTAGTTCATGGAAGGACAAATTTGTGGTCAAACCTCAAGACCTTTCTTCATGGTACCTCCAATTCCTCGGACACCAAGCAACTCAAGAGACTGTTTGGGTATGGGCGCGCGAAAACTGGGATTGGATCAAGGCAGCTCTTGGTGGCGACATGAGCTTTGACAGCTTTGTCATCTTCCCATCACATATCTTTAAAACAGAGCAACGCTTGGCAGAGTACAAGGAATTCTTTGAACCACAACTTTCTGACCTAGCTCTTAGCCGTAATATCCGCATGGGGATCAAGGATATCGCAGCGCGTGTTGACTTGATTAAGCGTGAAAAAGCTGCAGTAGAAGCTGTTGTAGCCCAATATGCTAAAGCTTAATTCGTTTATGTAAACAAAAACTCAACTTTCTATCTGAAAAGAAGAGAGAGTTGAGTTTTTTTTAAGGCAATTTTGGTATAATAATCATAAGAAGGAGGAGTTTCTGATGATAAAAATCTTATTAGTAGAAGATGACCTGGGTCTGTCAAACTCAGTATTTGACTTTTTGGATGATTTTGCAGATGTCATGCAGGTCTTTGATGGAGAAGAAGGTCTCTACGAAGCTGAAAGTGGCGTTTATGACTTGATTTTGCTTGACCTGATGTTGCCGGAAAAAAATGGGTTCCAAGTCTTGAAAGAATTGCGTGAAAAAGGAATCACGACACCAGTCCTTATCATGACTGCCAAAGAGAGTTTGGATGACAAGGGACACGGTTTTGAGCTTGGAGCGGATGACTACCTCACCAAACCTTTCTACCTTGAAGAACTCAAAATGCGAATCCAAGCCCTTCTCAAACGTTCAGGTAAGTTTAACGAAAACACCTTGACCTATGGAGATATTGTCGTCAACCTTTCAACGAATGAAGTGAAGGTGGAAGACACTCCTGTGGAACTACTCGGAAAAGAGTTTGAATTATTGGTTTACTTCCTTCAAAATCAAAATGTTATTCTTCCTAAGACGCAAATTTTTGACCGTCTATGGGGATTTGATAGCGATACGACGATTTCCGTTGTAGAAGTCTATGTCTCAAAAGTTCGTAAGAAATTGAAGGGAACAGCCTTTGCTGAAAATCTTCAAACCTTGCGTAGTGTCGGGTATATTTTAAAAGATGTTCAATAAACTAAAAAAAACATGGTATGCGGATGATTTCAGCTATTTCATTCGAAACTTTGGAGTGTTCACCCTGATCTTCTCTGCTATGACCTTGATTATCCTCCAGGTCATGCACTCGAGTCTCTACACTTCTGTAGATGAAAAACTCCAAGCCCTTAGTAGCAGTCCCCAAGCGGTTATCCAGTTAGCCCTGAATCGGGCAACTGAAGAGGTTAAGGATATTCAACCAGCAACAGCGGATGCCAACAAGGCTGAAATCAAGCCCAATGTCAGCTCCAATACGGAAGTCTTGCTCTTTGACAAGGATTTTAATCAGCTCTTACTGGGCAATCGCTTTTTAGGTTTGGACAAGATCAAGCTGGACAAAAAGGAGTTGAATCACATTCGCCAAATCCAAGTTGTCAATAGCTATGGTCAGGAAGAAACCTATCGAATGGTCCTGATGGAAACCAACTCTTCCTCCGTATCAAGCAATGTTAAATATGCGGCGGTTCTAATCAATACCAGCCAGCTTGAGCAAATCAGCCAAAACCACGAGCATTTAATCGTAGTGGTCATGGCCAGTTTCTGGCTCCTGTCGTTAATCGCCAGTGTTTATCTGGCACGTGTCAGTGTCAAACCCTTGCTGGAAAGCATGCAAAAGCAGAAGTCCTTTGTTGAAAATGCGAGTCACGAACTGAGAACGCCTTTGGCTGTTTTACAAAATCGCTTAGAGAATCTCTTTCGAAAACCAGAGGCAACCATCATGGAATCCAGCGAAAGTATCGCTTCCAGTCTTGAAGAAGTTCGCAACATGCGTTTCCTCACGACCAATCTTCTCAACCTTGCACGTCGCGATGATGGAATCAAACCAGAAATAGCAGAAGTATCACCACAGTTCTTTAAGACAACCTTTGCTAACTATGAGTTGATTGCTTCTGAAAATGATCGTATTTTTGAGTATGAAAATCGGATTTATCGTCCTTTCATGACCGATCAGTTGCTCCTAAAACAACTCATGACCATCTTATTTGACAATGCCATCAAGTATACTGAAGAAGATGGGAAAATTGAGTTTGTAGTCCATGCTACAGATCGTCACCTTTATCTAACAGTAACGGATAACGGAATTGGAATCTCAGCTACTGATAAGAAGAAAATCTTTGACCGCTTTTATCGTGTAGACAAGGCGAGAACCCGTCAGAAAGGTGGCTTTGGTCTTGGACTATCTTTGGCCAAGCAGATTGTTGATGCTTTGCGAGGAACGATTAGCGTGAAAGATAACAAACCTAGAGGAACGATTTTTGAAGTTAAAATCGCTATTCAATCTCCTTCAAAACGTAAGAATAAATAAAAAAGACAGTTAGATAACTGTCTTTTTTGATAACTAGAAAAGAGGTTGGTAGAAGTACCAACCTTTATTTTGAAAATTTTCGTTTCATCATCTTTCGTTGAAGTTGTAAAAGAGCGAAGCTTGTTGCCATAGCAGCGATAAAGGACAAAGCTGTATTTAATTTTAAGGCTAAAAAGATAAAACTAAAAAGTGCCATAAAAATACAGAAACAAGCGATATTTACAAAAAATAAAATCTCTTTTAGGTTAGGGCCGACTGGGGCTTCAGGTGTGTAATCTTGGTAAAGCGGAGTTTGTTTTGATTCGGGAGCTTGTTCAAACTCATAAGCTTCTAGTTTTCTTGCGGACATGATTCTCTCCTTAACAGTACATAACTATTTTATCATTTTTTATGCAGAGAATTATTACAGGATTGTTACAAAACTACTAAAGTCTCTTATCATCCTCTAAGTCGCTCTCTTGACACCTACAAGGGAAAATGGTAGCATGGATGTTACACTTAAAACAGATGACATGACCTTCTCTTTTATAAATATACTGAGAAAGAAAAGGATAACTTATATAAATTGATAGTAAGCTGAGGCTTTTCCTAAGATGATTTGTTAAGTTGCTACCCTGATTTATTTTAAAAAGTATTGGTAGGAGTTGTTTTGAATGGATGATAAGACAGAGATTCTGTCTATTGGTCTGGGTGGCTTTTAAACTACCTCTGGGGAAAAGTAAAAAGGAGATAAGCATGTATCTTGCTATCAAAGAGATATTACGAAACAAACTTCGATATAGTTTGATTCTAACTACCATTTTTCTTATCGCTTTCATGGTCTTTTTTATGACCAGTCTAGCTCTTGGTCTTGTGCGAAACAACCGAGCAGCTATTGATAATTGGCAAGCGACGGGTGTCGTTTTATCCGACTACGCAAATGATAATTTGACAGCATCCTTTATTCCTGAAAAGGACCACAAGGACAAGAGTTCTGAAGAGGCTGCTCCATTGGGCTATATGTTCGCTGTAACCAATCTAGTCGATGGTAGTGAAAAGGTCAATGTTTCCATTTTTGCTCAAAACTGGGACTCTTTTATCTCTCCTAGTTTGACGGAGGGTCGTTATCCTGAAGGAGATGATGAGGTTGTCGTGGATCAGTCTTTTGAGAACTATGGGATGAAGCTAGGTGATGCCATTCAGCTCAATGGAAGTGATTCAAGTTACAAGATTGTAGGCCTGACTCAAGGAAATAAGTTTTTCACTGAGCCTGTTGTCTTTACGAGTCTGACAACTTATTGGACCTTACAAGGAACCTTGAAAGCCAATCGTTCCATCACTGCCTTGGTATTGAAAAATGACATAGAAGTGTCTGGCGATGGACTGAAACAGATTTCCATTCCAAAAATGATTTCGAAAATTCCTGGTTACACACCTCAGGTGAATGTATTTTCAGGAATGATTCTCGCTATGATTGTCATTACAGGCTTGATTGTGGGGATTTTTGTTTATATCATTACCATCCAAAAACTAGGCCTTTATGGAATAATGCGAGCTCAAGGGATACAGATCAAAACCATTGTATGGTCTCTATTCTGTCAAATCTTCCTCCTAGCTGGTATGGGGATTGCTTTAGCCTTGCTGGCAATCGGAGGAGTGATTTTAGTCTTACCAGCTACCTTCTTTTTCTATCCAAGTTGGATAGCCTACTCTGTCCTAAGTTTGGTAATTTCCTTGATGGCCCTTCTAGGTGGTGTCATTTCACTTCCACGCTTGTTAAAGGTGGACCCGATTACTGCGATTGCAGAATGATAAGGAGAATAGTATGACAGCATTGATTGAAATGAATCAAGTGACAAAAACCTACGGGGAAGGAAAGATGAAAGTCGTAGCCCTGCATGAGACGAATTTTCAGCTAAATGCGGGAGAGTTCGTAGCTATCGTTGGACCTTCAGGTTCCGGAAAGACGACCTTTCTAACAACTCTAGGACAACTACAGGAAGCATCGAGTGGAAAGATTCTAGTCAAGGGGAAGGAAACAGGCAGTTTGACGGAGAAGGAAAAAACAGATCTCCGTTTTAGAGAGTTTGGTTTCATTCTCCAGGCTTCAAACTTAATTCCTTTTCTAACGGTCAAGGAACAGCTAGATTTGATAGACAGACTAGATAAGGGGAAAAATAGTAAAAGTGACCGAAAAGAGCTGTTTGACTTGTTGGATTTGGAAAAAGTTCAAAATCATTATCCCAAAGCTCTATCGGGTGGTGAACGTCAACGTGCCGCGATTGCTAGAGCGCTCTATAACAATCCAAGCATTGTGCTTGCAGATGAGCCGACAGCCAGTCTTGACACTGAGCGTGCTTACCAAGTAACGGAGATGCTGGCTGCCATTGCCCATGAACAAGGTAGAGGAGTTGTTATGATTACGCACGATACTCGTCTTCTTGATAAGGTTGATCGTATTTATGTCATGAACGATGGCCACCTAGTTGAAGAAACACATGCATAAAATAGAGTGAATGGTACAAGTTACTGTTCACTTTTTTGATTGGAAAAGATAGAAACAAGTTTAACTTTTTGTGAAACTCTCAGTAACCATAGCTGATTTTTGAGAAATGTGGTATAATCTTCCTTATGGAAAAGATTATCATTACAGCAACTGCTGAAAGTATTGAACAAGTTGAACAACTACTCGAAGCTGGCGTAGACCGTATCTATGTCGGTGAGAAAGATTTTGGCCTTCGTCTGCCAACGACTTTTAGTCATGACCAATTGCGTGAGATTGCTAAGTTGGTTCATGAAGCTGGCAAAGAATTGATTGTTTCGGTTAATGCCCTCATGCACCAAGATATGATGGACCGTATCAAGCCTTTCCTAGACTTCTTGGAAGAAATCAAGACAGACTATATTACTGTTGGGGATGCAGGTGTCTTTTACGTTGTCAATCGCGATGGTTATTCCTTTAAGACCATTTATGATGCTTCAACCATGGTAACAAGCAGTCGTCAGATTAACTTCTGGGGTCAAAAGGCTGGCGCCTCTGAGGCGGTTTTGGCGCGTGAAATTCCATCTGCTGAACTCTTCAAGATGCCAGAGATTTTGGAAATTCCTGCTGAAGTATTGGTTTATGGGGCTAGTGTCATTCACCATTCTAAGCGTCCGCTCTTGCAAAACTACTATAACTTCACGCACATCGATGATGAAAAGACACGTAAACGTGACCTCTTCTTAGCAGAACCGAGTGACCCTGAGAGCCATTATTCTATCTTTGAAGACAATCATGGTACTCACATCTTTGCCAACAATGACCTTGATTTGATGACCAAATTGACAGAATTGGTCGAGCACGGCTTTACTCACTGGAAGCTAGAGGGGCTCTACACACCTGGTCAGAATTTTGTAGAAATTGCTAAACTCTTTATCCAAGCACGTAGCTTGATTCAAGAGGGGAATTTCAGCCATGACCAAGCTTTCTTGTTAGATGAGGAAGTGCGCAAGTTACACCCTAAAAACCGTTTCCTCGACACAGGATTCTATGATTACGATCCTGATATGGTTAAATAGGACACCAAAACCCGAAATAAAAATGTTCGGGTTTTTCCAGTGTATCCATGAAATAAAAACGGATACATGTTATAATAAAAATAGCTCTTTAATGGAGGTGTTTGAGTGGAAAATCTGAAGAAAATGGCAGGTATCAAGGCTGCTGAGTTTGTCAAGGATGGCATGGTAGTCGGACTTGGAACGGGCTCTACTGCCTACTATTTCGTAGAAGAAATCGGTCGTCGGATTAAGGAAGAAGGTTTGCAGATTACTGCTGTGACAACTTCCAGTGTGACTAGTAAACAGGCTGAAGGTCTTAACATCCCGCTCAAGTCAATTGATCAAGTAGACTTTGTCGATGTGACGGTTGATGGGGCGGATGAAGTAGATAGCCAGTTTAACGGAATCAAAGGCGGTGGTGGTGCCCTTCTGATGGAGAAGGTTGTGGCAACGCCCTCAAAAGAATACATTTGGGTGGTAGATGAAAGCAAACTAGTAGAGAAACTAGGTGCTTTTAAATTGCCAGTAGAAGTGGTTCAGTATGGTGCAGAACAGGTCTTTCGTCGGTTTGAACGAGCTGGCTACAAACCAAGTTTCCGTGAAAAAGACGGCCAACGTTTTGTGACCGATATGCAGAACTTTATCATTGATCTTGCCTTGGATGTCATTGAAGATCCGATTACTTTCGGGCAAGAAATGGACCATGTCGTTGGTGTCGTAGAGCATGGCTTGTTCAACCAAATGGTGGACAAGGTCATCGTAGCGGGACGAGATGGTGTTCAGATTTTAACTTCAACAAAAGCAAGATAACTAAAATAATAAGGAGACAGATTATGTCAAAATTTAATCGTATTCACTTGGTGGTACTGGATTCTGTAGGAATCGGTGCTGCGCCAGATGCCAATAACTTTGTCAATGCAGGGGTTCCAGACGGAGCTTCTGACACACTGGGACACATTTCAAAAACCGTTGGTTTGAATGTACCAAACATGGCTAAAATCGGTCTAGGAAATATTCCTCGCGAAACGCCGCTTAAGACTGTACCAGCTGAAAGCAATCCAACAGGTTATGCAACAAAATTGGAAGAAGTTTCCCTTGGTAAGGATACCATGACTGGTCACTGGGAAATCATGGGACTCAACATTACTGAGCCTTTCGATACTTTCTGGAACGGATTCCCAGAAGAAATCCTGACAAAAATCGAAGAATTTTCTGGACGTAAGGTCATTCGTGAAGCCAACAAACCTTACTCAGGAACAGCTGTTATCGATGATTTTGGACCACGTCAGATGGAAACAGGGGAGTTGATTATCTATACTTCAGCTGATCCTGTTTTGCAAATTGCTGCCCACGAAGACATCATTCCTTTGGATGAATTGTACCGTATCTGTGAATATGCTCGTTCGATTACTCTTGAACGTCCAGCCCTTTTAGGTCGTATCATTGCTCGTCCTTATGTGGGTGAACCAGGTAACTTCACTCGTACGGCAAATCGTCGTGACTTGGCCGTATCTCCATTTGCCCCGACTGTTTTGGATAAATTGAACGAAGCTGGCATCGATACGTACGCTGTTGGTAAAATAAACGATATCTTTAACGGTGCGGGTATTAACCATGACATGGGCCACAACAAGTCAAACAGCCACGGAATTGATACATTATTGAAGACAATGGGACTTGCTGGGTTTGAAAAAGGATTCTCCTTCACAAACTTGGTGGACTTTGATGCCCTTTACGGCCACCGCCGCAATGCTCATGGTTACCGTGATTGCTTGCATGAGTTTGATGAGCGCTTGCCTGAAATTATCGCAGCTATGAGAGAGGATGACCTTCTCTTGATTACTGCTGACCATGGAAATGACCCAACCTATGCAGGAACAGACCACACTCGTGAATATATTCCACTTTTAGCTTACAGCCCTAGCTTTAAGGGAAATGGTGTCATTCCAGTTGGACATTTTGCAGATATCTCAGCAACAGTTGCGGATAACTTTGGAGTGGAAACTGCCATGATTGGGGAAAGTTTCTTAGATAAATTGGTATAAGATGACACACTATGCTTTACTGGTTAGGGGCATTAATGTCGGTGGGAAAAATAAAGTTGTCATGGCGCAACTTCGTCAAGAACTGACAGAGTTGGGACTGGAAAAGGTTGAAACCTACATCAACAGTGGCAACATTTTCTTTACTTCGACAGCTCCCAAAGCCCAATTGGTTGAAAAGTTAGAGGCTTTCTTTGAAATCCATTATCCATTTATTCAGAGCTTTTCCTTGTTGAGTCTTGAGGACTTTGAAGAGGAACTTGAAAATCTGCCTGAATGGTGGACCAAAGATTTGGCACGAAAGGACGTCCTCTTTTACACGGAGGGCTTGGATGTGGATCAAGTCATCGAGAAAGTTGAAAGTTTGGAACTGAAAGATGAAGTGATTCATTTTGGAAGACTTGGGATTTTCTGGGGGAAATTCTCTGAAAAATCCTACTATGCAACTGCCTATCACAAGTACTTGCTCAAGATGCCTTTCTACCGCAACATCACCATTCGCAACGCAAAAACCTTTGACAAAATCGGTCAAATGCTAAAAAATAATAAAGGAGACACACAATGACATTTTTAGATAAAATCAAGGAAACAGCTGCTTTCCTGAAAGACAAGGGAATCCAAGCACCTGAGTTTGGTTTAATCCTTGGATCAGGACTTGGAGAATTGGCAGAAGAAATCGAAAATCCAGTTGTAGTAGACTATGCAGACATTCCAAACTGGGGCCGCTCTACAGTAGTTGGGCACGCTGGTAAATTGGTATATGGTGAACTTGCAGGGCGCAAGGTCTTGGCTCTTCAAGGACGCTTCCATTTCTACGAGGGAAATCCTCTTGAAGTCGTGACTTTCCCAGTACGTGTAATGAAAGTACTCGGATGTGAAGGTGTCATTGTAACCAATGCAGCTGGAGGTATTGGATTTGGTCCTGGTACCTTGATGGCTATCTCAGACCATATCAATATGACGGGGGAAAACCCATTGATGGGTGAAAACTTGGATGATTTTGGTCCACGTTTCCCAGATATGTCTAAAGCCTACACTCCAGAATACCGTGCTACTGCCCATGAAGTGGCTAAAAAACTCGGTATCAAGCTTGATGAAGGTGTCTATATTGGTGTAACAGGTCCGACTTATGAAACCCCAGCAGAGATTCGTGCCTATAAGACATTGGGAGCAGATGCAGTTGGTATGTCTACAGTTCCTGAAGTTATTGTGGCAGCTCACTCGGGCTTGAAAGTTCTCGGTATTTCATGTATTACGAACCATGCTGCTGGTTTCCAAGAAGAACTCAACCACGAGGAAGTTGTGGAAGTGACAGAGCGTGTTAAAGGCGACTTCAAAGGCTTGCTTAAAGCGATTCTTGCTGAATTGTAATGTCATGAGAGTTCACTTTATTTTACATGAGACATTTGAGGTTCCAGGCGCATATCTAAAATGGGCTCTAGAACGAGGTCATCAAATTACATCAACAAAGGTTTATGAAAAAGAACCTCTTCCTGAAACAATTGACGGGATTAATTTTCTGATTGTCATGGGTGGTCCTCAATCACCTGATGAGGATAGAGAAAACTTCCCATACTATGATCCAAAGGCTGAGCTTGCTTTTATGAAAGAAGCGATTGCTGCAGATATTTATATTGTTGGTGTCTGTCTTGGTGCGCAACTCCTGTCTGTTGCCTATGGTGCGAAGTATGAACATAGTCCAGAGCGCGAGATCGGCGTTTATCCTGTGACATTGACGATGCAAGGTCTAACAGATCCTCATGTCAGCTTGTTCGGAAAAAACATAGAAACCGGCCACTGGCATGGTGATATGCCAGGGCTGACAGAGGATGCTGTTGTTCTTGCGACCAGTCAAGGTTGTCCACGTCAGATTATTCGTTTCAGTCCAAAACATTATGCCTTTCAGGCTCATTTGGAATTTGATCCAGACGCAATAGAGTTATTGATTGCTGCGGATGGTGAGGAGAAATTAAGAGAGCAAAGTGAAAAGTTGCCTTTTGTTCAAACACCAGAAGAATTACGTGGAAACGATTATTCTGAAATGAATGCAAAACTGTATGTATTTTTAGATTCATTGGTAAACTAGGAATTACAGAAAGGCAGAGTATCTGAGTTATAGTCAAACTCGGGCTAATTGTTCTGTGAAATATTTAATTTTAAAATCAAGAAAGAAAGGATGGGTAAACCGTATTTGTTGAACTGAATACGGGCGGAGAACTGTGTAAAAAAGATAAACTGTCTAGCATCTGCGATGCGTCGTCAGTTTCCTATTTTTACTTTGTTCTCTGTCGCTATCCTAAATATACAAAAAGAAAGGTAGAGTAAGGTGTTCAGATTTGAACACGAGCGGAAAACTTTTCTAAAACATTGAAAGGTAGGGTAGTTTGGTTTTGAATTGAACCCGAGCTATTCTCCTATTTATCATCAAAATTAAGAAAGAAAGGAATTGAACCCACCCTAAAAGCAGTGGGAAAAAGATAGTTGGTCTAGCGAGCATCGCTCACTGCGCCCAACTCCTATTTTCCCTTCGCTTTTTGACGGGTTTGGTATCTTATATTATGTCTATCCATATTGCTGCTCAGCAGGGTGAAATTGCTGATAAAATTCTTCTTCCTGGGGATCCTCTTCGTGCGAAATTTATTGCGGAAAACTTCCTTGAAGATGCTGTTTGTTTTAATGAAGTGCGTAACATGTTTGGTTACACTGGTACTTACAAAGGGCACCGTGTATCGGTCATGGGAACTGGGATGGGGATGCCGTCCATTTCGATTTATGCGCGTGAGTTGATTGTGGACTACGGTGTGAAAAAATTGATCCGTGTGGGAACTGCTGGTTCTTTGAATGAAGATGTCCACGTCCGTGAATTGGTTTTGGCGCAAGCAGCTGCAACCAACTCAAACATCATCCGCAACGACTGGCCACAGTATGATTTCCCACAAATTGCTAGTTTTGACTTGCTAGACAAGGCCTACCATATCGCCAAAGAACTAGGTATGACCACCCACGTTGGGAACGTTTTGTCATCAGATGTCTTTTATTCAAACTACTTTGAAAAGAACATCGAACTTGGTAAATGGGGAGTTAAAGCTGTCGAAATGGAAGCAGCAGCCCTTTACTACTTGGCTGCCCAACACCACGTCGATGCACTTGCTATCATGACCATTTCTGATAGCTTGGTCAATCCAGATGAAGACACCACTGCAGAAGAACGCCAAAACACCTTCACT
Organism: Streptococcus sp. HMSC062H02; assembly: GCF_001813005.1. Classification (GTDB taxonomy): domain Bacteria; phylum Bacillota; class Bacilli; order Lactobacillales; family Streptococcaceae; genus Streptococcus; species Streptococcus oralis_S. The sequence continues at coordinate 186,724 of NZ_KV811134.1, read as the reverse complement.
GATATGATGAAGGTCGGCTTGGAAACCTTAATTGCAGAGTAAATTGTAAAAGAAAATCCTGATTTCAAGTGGAATCAGGATTTTTTCATAGATGCGATTTTTTCTGGGTCTGGTGTAACGCGGAGGGTCTTTTGTCCTGTGTAGGTTACAAAGCCAGGTTTTCCACCAGTTGGTTTGTTGAGTTTTTTCACTTCAATCATATCCACCTGCACGAGATTTGACAAACGCCCTTTGGAGAAGTAGGCAGCTAGTTCGGCCGCATCTGTCTTGACTTCATCAGAAGGATTAAGATTTCCTGAGATGACGACATGGCTTCCAGGGATGTCCTTGGCATGGAACCAAAGTTCCTCCTTGCGGGCCATTTTAAAGGTCAATTCCTCATTTTGCAGGTTGTTTCGTCCGACATAGATGATGGTCTTGCCATCGCTCGCCAGATACTGTTCTGGTTTTTTGCGTTTCTGAATTTTCTCGCGTTGGCGTCTTCTAATAAAGCCTGTTTGGATCAATTCTTCACGGATTTCAGCGATTTCCTCCAGCCCAGCTTGGTTGAGAACAGTCTCAACACTTTCCAGATAGAGAATGGTTGCCTTGGTTTCTTCAATCAACTCAGTCAGGTATTTGACAGCTTCTTTGAGTTTCTGGTAGCGTTTAAAGTAGCGTTGGGCATTCTGACTAGGAGTTAGTGCCTTATCAAGAGCAATGGTGATAGGTTGGTTGGTGTAGTAGTTGTCCAAGGTAACCTGATCTTGGTCATTCGGAACTTGGTGGAGGAAGGTTGTCAACAATTCTCCTTTTTGGCGAAATTCTTCAGCATTGTCTGTCGCTAGTAACTCTTTTTCTTGTTTTTTAAGCTTATGTCGATTTTTTTGAAGTTCATTTTCAACGCGACGAATCAGTTCACTGGCTTGCTGTTTGACACGGTCCCGTTCAGCCTTGTCCTTATAGTAGGTGTCCAGCAAGTCAGAAAGACTGGTAAAAGGCTCTCCCACCTGATTTGCAAAAGGAACTGGGCTGAAAGAAGTCTCCGTTAGGAAAGGCTTGGTTTCTTGCCCGAAGAAGTTTCGGAAAGTAGACAGTTTATCACTGACAAGAATGTTTTCCAATTCATTTGCCGTATCACGTCCCAGACCTTGAAAGAGACTTTGAAGATTTTTTGCCGTTAGTTCTTGGGTTTGCAAGATTTCAAAAAGTTTTTCATCCTGGATAGTAAAAGGGTTGCGGGATTCGGTACTTGGGGGAGCGATATAGGTCGATCCGGGGAGCAAGGTGCGGTAGCTGTTTTGTGAAAAACCAACGTGTTTGATGACTTCGAGGATTTTATGGCTACTTTTATCCACGAGAAGAATATTACTGTGTTTGCCCATAATCTCTATAATCAGAGTCGCCTGGATATGATCTCCAATTTCGTTTTTATTGGAAACCGTGATTTCCACAATACGGTCATTTTCGATTTGCTCGATCGACTCAATCAGGGCACCCTGCAAATACTTTCTCAAAACCATGATAAAAGTGGAAGGTTGGGCTGGATTTTCAAAGGTTGTTTGGGTCAGCTGGATGCGACCAAAAACGGGATGAGCAGAGAGGAGCAGGCGATGGCTTTGGCGATTGCTGCGGATTTGCAAGACCAATTCTTGTTCAAAAGGTTGATTGATTTTCTGGATGCGACCATTGACTAACTCTCTTCGCAATTCCTCAATCATGTGGTGTAAAAAAAATCCGTCAAATGACATCGTTCTCTCCTTGTGATTGTATTCCATAGTATTATATCAAAAAGGTAGAATAAAATCATGGAAATGTGGTATAATAAAGCCAAGTAAAGAGAATCGAGAAGTACATGTATATTGAAATGGTAGATGAAACTGGTCAAGTTTCACAAGAAATCTTGCAACAAACCCAAGAAATTTTGGAATTTGCAGCCCAAAAAATAGGAAAAGAAGACAAGGAGATGGCAGTTACTTTTGTGACCAACGAGCGTAGCCACGAACTCAATCTAGAGTACCGTGATACGGATCGTCCGACAGATGTCATTAGCCTTGAGTATAAACCAGAGTTGGACATCTCCTTTGACGAAGAGGATTTGCTTGAAAATCCTGAATTGGCAGAGATGATGTCTGAGTTTGATGCCTATATTGGGGAACTGTTCATCTCTATCGATAAAGCGCATGAGCAGGCTGAGGAATACGGTCACAGCTTTGAGCGTGAAATGGGCTTCTTGGCAGTACACGGCTTTTTACACATTAACGGCTACGATCACTACACTCCGGAAGAAGAAGCGGAGATGTTCGGTTTACAAGAAGAAATTTTGACAGCCTATGGACTCACAAGACAATAAACGAAAATGGAAAAATCGTGACCTGGTATCCAGTTTAGAATTTGCTCTTACAGGAATTCTGACTGCTTTCAAGGAAGAACGCAATATGCGAAAACATGCAGTGACGGCTCTAGTAGTCATCTTTGCAGGTTTTGTTTTTCAGGTGTCACGAATCGAATGGCTCTTTCTCCTAATGAGCATTTTCTTAGTAGTAGCATTTGAGATTATTAACTCTGCTATTGAAAATGTAGTGGATTTAGCCAGTCACTATCACTTTTCTATGTTGGCAAAGAAAGCCAAGGACATGGCAGCAGGAGCTGTGCTAGTGGTCTCTCTTTTTGCTGCAATGACAGGTGCACTTATCTTTATCCCACGCATTTGGGATATACTATTTTAAACTATAAGAGGAAATTATGACATTTAAATCAGGCTTTGTAGCTATTTTGGGACGTCCCAATGTTGGGAAGTCAACCTTTTTAAATCACGTCATGGGGCAAAAGATTGCCATTATGAGTGACAAAGCGCAAACAACGCGCAATAAAATCATGGGGATTTACACCACGGATAAGGAGCAAATCGTCTTTATCGATACACCGGGGATTCACAAGCCCAAAACAGCTCTTGGAGATTTCATGGTGGAATCAGCCTATAGTACTTTGCGTGAAGTGGATACTGTTCTATTCATGGTGCCAGCTGATGAGCCACGTGGTAAGGGCGACGATATGATTATCGAGCGTCTGAAAGCTGCCAAGGTTCCTGTGATTCTGGTGGTGAATAAGATTGACAAGGTCCATCCAGACCAACTTTTGGCTCAGATTGATGACTTCCGTAACCAGATGGACTTTAAGGAAATTGTTCCTATCTCAGCCCTTCAGGGAAATAACGTTTCTCGACTAATCGATATTTTGAGTGAAAATCTAGAGGAAGGTTTCCAGTATTTCCCATCTGATCAAATCACAGACCACCCTGAGCGTTTCTTGGTTTCAGAAATGATTCGTGAGAAGGTTCTTCATTTGACTCGCGAAGAGATTCCTCATTCTGTCGCAGTAGTGGTCGACTCTATGAAGCGTGATGAAGAGACAGACAAGGTTCACATCCGAGCAACCATCATGGTGGAGCGCGATAGCCAAAAAGGAATTATCATCGGAAAAGGTGGCGCTATGCTCAAGAAAATAGGGACCATGGCCCGTCGTGATATCGAACTCATGCTAGGGGACAAGGTTTTCCTAGAAACTTGGGTCAAGGTCAAGAAAAACTGGCGTGATAAAAAGCTAGATTTGGCTGACTTTGGCTATAATGAAAAAGAATACTAAGTAGAGGTGGGCTCATGCCTGCTTCTTGTTTTTACAGAAGGAGGATTTATGCCTGAATTACCTGAGGTTGAAACGGTTCGTCGTGGCTTAGAAAAATTGATCTTGGGAAAGAAGATTTCTAATATAGAGATTGCTTATCCCAAGATGATTAAGACGGATTTGGAAGAGTTTCAAAAGGAATTGCCTGGTCAGATTATCGAGTCAATGGGACGTCGTGGAAAATATCTGCTTTTTTTCCTAACAGACAAGGTCTTGATTTCCCATCTGCGGATGGAGGGCAAGTATTTCTACTATCCGGACCAGGTTCCTGAACGCAAGCATGCCCATGTTTTCATCCAGTTTGAGGATGGTGGTACGCTTGTTTACGAGGATGTACGCAAGTTTGGTACGATGGAACTCTTGGCGCCTGACCTTTTGGATGCCTACTTTATTTCTAAGAAACTAGGCCCTGAGCCCAAAGATCAGGACTTTGATTTGCAGGTCTTTCAAGCTGCCCTAGCCAAGTCTAAAAAGCCTATCAAATCTCACCTTTTAGACCAAACCTTGGTAGCTGGCCTTGGTAATATCTATGTGGATGAGGTTCTTTGGCGAGCTCAGATTCATCCAGCTAGACTTTCCCAGACTTTGACGGCAGAAGAAGCGTCAGCTATTCATGACCAGACCATTGCTGTTTTGGGACAGGCAGTCGAAAAGGGCGGTTCCACCATTCGGACCTATACCAATGCCTTTGGGGAAGACGGAACCATGCAGGACTTCCATCAGGTCTATGATAAGACTGGACAAGCATGTTCGCGCTGTGGGACAGTGATTGAGAAATTCCAGCTCGGTGGACGGGGAACTCATTTTTGTCCTCAGTGTCAAAGGAGGGGCTGATGGGAAAAATCATCGGAATCACAGGAGGAATTGCCTCTGGTAAGTCAACTGTGACAAATTTCCTAAGAGAGAAAGGTTTTCAAGTGGTGGATGCTGACACAGTCGTCCACCAACTACAGAAACCTGGTGGTCGTCTTTATCAGCTCTTAGTTCAGCACTTTGGACAAAAAATAATCCTTGAAAATGAAGAACTCAATCGCCCTCTCCTAGCTAGTCTCATCTTCTCAAATCCTGAGGAGCGGGAATGGTCTAAACAAACCCAAGGAGAGATTATTCGTGAGGAATTGGCTGCACTGAGAGACCAGTTAGCTCAGACAGAAACGGTTTTTTTCATGGATATTCCCCTGCTTTTTGAACAGGACTACAGTGCTTGGTTTGATGAAACGTGGCTGGTCTATGTGGACCGTGATGTTCAGGTGGAACGTTTCATGAAACGGGATCATCTTTCTAAGGAAGTAGCAGAGTCCCGTTTGGCCGCCCAATGGTCTTTAGAAGAAAAGAAAAAATTGGCGAGTCATATATTAGATAACAATGGCAGTCGTGATCAGCTCGTGAGTCAAGTAGTGAAGTTACTTGAAGGAGGCGACAGCTGTGCAAGAGATTAGTTGGAAAGAGAATCTTCGTGTCGCCTGGTTCGGTAGTTTTCTAACGGGCGCCAGCATTTCCTTGGTCGTTCCTTTCATGCCTATCTTTGTAGAGCAGTTGGGAATTGAAGGGGACCAAGTTGCTTTTTATGCTGGATTAGCCATCTCAGTTTCGGCTGTTTCAGCAGCTCTAGTTTCTCCTATCTGGGGTATTCTTGCTGACAAGTACGGTCGAAAGCCCATGATGATTCGAGCTGGGCTTGCCATGACCATCACTATGGGAGGTTTGGCCTTCGTGCCGAATATCTATTGGCTACTCTTTCTGCGCTTGCTTAATGGTGTATTTACTGGTTTTGTCCCCAATGCAACGGCCTTAATTGCTAGTCAGGTACCCAAAGATAAGTCTGGAGCGGCTCTGGGGACTTTATCTACAGGTGTTGTTGCAGGAACACTGACGGGTCCCTTTGTTGGAGGCTTGGTTGCTGAAATTTTTGGTATTCGTAATGTCTTTTTATTGGTAGGTACTTTCTTATTTTTAGCTGCAATCCTAACCATTTTCTTTATCAAGGAAGATTTTCAGCCAGTGGCTAAGGAGAAGGCTATCCCAACGAAAGAAGTATTTTCTTCTTTCAAGTATCCTAGGCTTTTAGCGAACCTATTTTTGACGAGCTTTGTCATTCAATTTTCAGCTCAATCAATTGGTCCCATTCTAGCTCTCTATGTGCGGGACTTAGGGCAATCTGAGAATCTCCTATTTGTATCTGGATTAATCGTATCCAGCATGGGATTTTCTAGCATGATGAGTGCTGGAATTCTAGGAAAACTTGGCGATAAGGTAGGGAATCATCGATTGTTAGTTGCAGCGCAGATTTATTCCGTCATCATTTACCTTCTTTGTGCCCATGCAACCAGCCCCCTTCAACTTGGCTTGTATCGTTTTCTCTTTGGTCTGGGAACAGGAGCTCTCATACCAGGTGTCAATGCTCTTCTTAGCAAAATGACTCCAAAATCAGGTATTTCACGGATTTTCGCCTTCAACCAAGTCTTTTTTTACCTTGGTGGAGTGATCGGACCTATGGCGGGATCCGCAGTTGCAGGATATTTGGGCTACCATGCTGTCTTTTATGCGACAGCAGCCTGTGTAGCTTTCAGTTGTTTATGCAACTTAGTACAATTTAGATCATTATTAAAAGTAAAGGAAATCTAGTGCGAGTAAAAATCAATCTCAAGTGCTCCTCTTGTGGCAGCATGAATTATCTAACCAGTAAGAACTCCAAAACCCATCCAGACAAGATTGAGGTGTTAAAATATTGTCCAAAGGAAAGAAAAGTAACTTTACATCTTGAATCTAAGTAGAATTTATGGTAAAATAATAGGGATTTTAAGGAGTTTGATATGTATAACCTATTATTAACCATTTTATTAGTATTATCTGTTGTGATTGTGATTGCGATTTTCATGCAACCAACTAAGAACCAATCCAGCAATGTATTTGATGCCAGCTCAGGCGATTTGTTTGAACGTAGTAAAGCTCGTGGTTTTGAAGCTGTGATGCAACGTTTGACAGGTATTTTAGTCTTTTTCTGGCTAGCCATTGCCTTAGCATTGACGGTATTATCAAGTAGATAAGAAATGGGCGAGACTAGGTCTTAGCCTATTTTTATTTTGAATGATGTTTACTAAAGTTATCAGCCAAAAAAATTTTAAAAATCTAGAAAGAAAACATGAAAGATAAAATTAAAGAATATTTGCAAGAGAAGGGGCGAGTGACGGTAAATGACCTAGCTCAGGCTCTCGGAAAGGATGGGTCCAAGGATTTCCGTGAGTTGATTAAAACCCTGTCTCTCATGGAAAGAAAGCACCAGATTCGTTTTGAAGATGATGGTAGTTTATGTCTGGACCAAAAGAAGAAACATGAAATCACCCTCAAAGGGATTTTTCATGCCCATAAAAATGGCTTTGGCTTTGTCAGTATAGAAGGCGAAGAGGACGACCTTTTTGTAGGGAAAAACGATGTCAACTACGCTATTGATGGCGATACCGTTGAGGTCGTGATTAAGAAAGTCGCTGACCGTAATAAGGGAACGGCAGCAGAAGCCAAAATTATTGATATCCTAGAACACAGCCTGACAACCGTTGTCGGTCAAATCGTTCTTGATGAGGAAAAACCCAAGTATGCAGGTTACATTCGTTCTAAAAATCAAAAGATTAGTCAACCCATCTATGTTAAGAAACCAGCCCTCAAACTTGAAGGAACAGAGGTTCTCAAGGTCTTTATCGATAAGTACCCAAGTAAGAAACACGATTTCTTTGTCGCTGGTGTGCTAGATGTTGTTGGACATTCTACAGATGCAGGGATTGACGTTCTTGAAGTCTTAGAGTCCATGGATATTGTTTCAGAATTTCCAGAGGCTGTTCTCAAGGAAGCAGAAAGTGTACCAGAAGCTCCATCAGAGAAGGATATGGAAGGTCGTCTGGACCTGAGAGATGAGATTACCTTTACCATTGACGGTGCGGATGCTAAGGACTTGGATGATGCGGTACACATCAAGCCTTTGAAAAATGGCAATCTAGAACTCGGAGTTCACATCGCGGATGTTTCCTACTACGTGACTGAGGGTTCTGCCCTTGACAAGGAAGCCCTTAACCGCGCAACTTCTGTCTATGTGACAGACCGTGTAGTACCTATGCTACCAGAACGCCTTTCAAACGGCATTTGCTCTCTTAATCCACAAGTTGACCGCCTGACCCAGTCTGCCATTATGGAAATTGATAAACATGGTCGTGTAGTCAACTACACCATCACACAAACGGTTATCAAGACTAGTTTTCGTATGACCTATAGCGCTGTCAATGACATCCTGGCTGGCGATGAGGAGAAGAGACAAGAGTTTAAGAAAATTGTTCCTAGTATCGAGCTCATGGCCAAGCTTCACGAAAGGCTAGAAAACATGCGTGAGAAACGTGGTGCCCTGAATTTTGATACCAGCGAAGCTAAGATTTTGGTGGATAAAAAAGGCAAGCCTGTGGATATTGTCCTCCGTCAACGCGGCGTTGCTGAGCGGATGATTGAGTCCTTCATGTTGATAGCCAACGAAACAGTTGCCGAACACTTCAGCAAGCTGGACCTACCTTTTATCTATCGGATTCACGAGGAGCCCAAGGCTGAAAAAGTTCAGAAGTTTATTGATTACGCTTCGAGCTTTGGCTTGCGAATTTATGGGACTGCTAGTGAGATTAGCCAGGAGGCCCTTCAAGACATCATGCGTGCTGTTGAGGGAGAACCTTATGCGGATGTATTATCCATGATGCTTCTCCGTTCTATGCAACAGGCTCGCTATTCAGAGCACAATCATGGTCATTATGGTCTTGCTGCAGACTATTACACTCACTTCACCAGCCCCATTCGTCGTTATCCTGACCTTCTAGTCCATCGGATGATTCGCGACTATGGGCGTTCTAAGGAAATAGCAGAGCATTTTGAACAAGTGATTCCAGAGATTGCGACCCAGTCTTCCAACCGTGAGCGCCGTGCCATCGAGGCAGAGCGTGAAGTCGAAGCCATGAAAAAGGCTGAGTACATGGAAGAATATGTGGGTGAAGAGTATGATGCGGTTGTATCCAGCATTGTCAAGTTTGGTCTCTTTGTTGAATTGTCAAACACGGTTGAAGGCTTGATTCATATCACTAATTTACCTGAATTTTATCATTTTAATGAACGTGATTTGACTCTTCGTGGGGAAAAATCAGGAATAACTTTCCGTGTAGGACAGCAAATTCGCATTCGGGTTGAAAGAGCCGATAAGATGACAGGTGAGATTGACTTCTCTTATATCCCAAGTGAGTTTGATGTCATTGAAAAAGGATTGAAACAAGCTGGTCGCAAAGAAAGAGGGCGTGGTTCAAGTCGTCGTTCAGATAAGAAGGAAGACAAGAGAAAATCAGGGCACTCAAATGATAAGCACAAGCATTCACAAAAAGATAAAAAGAAAAAAGGCAAGAAACCTTTTTACAAGGAAGTAGCTAAGAAAGGAGCCAAGCATGGCAAAGGGCGAGGGAAAGGTCGTCGCACAAAATAAAAAGGCGCACCACGACTATACAATCGTAGATACGCTAGAGGCAGGGATGGTCCTGACTGGAACTGAAATTAAGAGCGTTCGAGCAGCTCGAATCAATCTCAAGGACGGCTTTGCCCAAGTAAAAAATGGGGAAGTCTGGCTGAGCAATGTCCATATCGCCCCTTACGAAGAGGGCAATATCTGGAACCAGGAACCTGAACGTCGTCGTAAACTCCTGCTCCATAAGAAGCAAATTCAAAAATTGGAACAAGAGACCAAAGGGACAGGAATGACCCTTGTTCCCCTTAAAGTCTATATTAAAGATGGCTACGCCAAACTCCTTTTAGGACTTGCTAAAGGGAAACATGACTATGACAAACGGGAGTCGATCAAGCGACGTGAACAAAACCGCGACATCGCGCGTGTGATGAAAGCTGTCAACCAGCGTTAAGAAGAGGAAGTAAAATGGAAAAACTAATTGCCTATAAACGGATGCCCTTGTGGAATAAACAGACCATGCCTGAAGCAGTTCAGCAAAAGCACAATACCAAGGTCGGCACTTGGGGAAAAATTACTGTCTTGAAAGGGGTACTCAAGTTTATTGAATTAACCGAAGATGGTGAGGTTCTAGCTGAGCACCTCTTTGAGGCAGGAGCAGACAACCCTATGGCACAACCGCAAGCCTGGCACCGAGTAGAGGCTGCAACAGACGATGTAGAGTGGTATTTGGAATTTTATTGTAAACCTGAGGATTATTTCCCTAAGAAATACAATACCAATCCAGTCCATTCAGAGGTCCTAGAGGCTATGCAGACAGTGAAACCAGGAAGAGCCTTGGATTTGGGTTGTGGTCAGGGGCGTAACTCTCTCTTTCTCGCACAGAATGGTTTTGATGTGACAGCTGTGGATCAGAATGAATTGTCCCTTGAAATCTTGCAAAGCATTGTGGAACAAGAGGATCTAGACATGCCTGTAGGACTATACGATATCAATTCGGCCAGCATTAGCCAAGACTATGATTTCATCGTATCGACAGTTGTTCTGATGTTCCTACAAGCGGACCGCATTCCAGCTATTATCCAAAATATGCAGGAGCACACCACGGTCGGTGGCTATAACCTTATCGTCTGTGCTATGGATACAGAGGATTATCCTTGCTCAGTCAATTTCCCATTCACCTTTAAAGAAGGGGAGTTGGCGGACTACTACAAGGATTGGGAATTAATTAAGTACAATGAAAATCCAGGACATTTGCACCGTCGTGATGAAAATGGCAATCGTATTCAACTACGCTTTGCGACTATGTTAGCTAAAAAAATCAAGTAAATCAAACATATACAAGCGAATAGTAACCGATTTGCAAGGTTTCTATTCGTTTTTGTTTGCGTTGGTTGATTGGGGCGAGCAGGATTTTATGCTATACTAGAAGTAGGAAATCTGAGTAGTAGAACTGTATTGCTGATACTCTCAGCGCAAGAAAGTCTTTATGATGGAGGTGGTCGAATGACGAGTCTTTTGGTGGAATTGTATGATCGGCATGTATTGGAAAAGAATGTCTACCAAGCCTTTATCAGTGATTGTGACGAGATTCTCTTTCTTTCTTTGACAAAAATAAGCAATGAAGAGAAAGTCTCCCTCCGTCAGTTTATTCTTGATGAGGTGCACCATATCCAACGAGTGACCTTTCGTCAGCTAACTTTAGAACAATTAACAGATCAGTTAGATTATTGCCTAGCAGGTTACGACCAAGTCCTTCTCGATGTTTTTGGCGGGGATTCACTACTAGCCTTATCTCTCTATCAATATGGCTTGGATCGGCAGCTCCCCATCGTTGCCATGGATGTCGAGCGGGGAAAACAATACAAGTGGGTAGCCGGTCAGTTAGAAAAAGAAGACTTGGACATTCCAACCCTAAGCATCCAACAGCTGATAGCCTTGCGTGGTGGAAAAATGCTCAAATCAAAACGCCCTATCCACTCAGATCAGCAAATTGCAGCCATTAAAAAGCTAGCCAGCTCTGCTATTTCCAATCCTGCTCACTGGTATCAAGTGACCCAATTTTTCTCTCTAGCTAAGACCAATGACCTGCATGCTGAGACAGAAAAGATACTGGAAAACAATGGCAGGTATTATCACTATCCAAAATCCCTTATTCCTTTACTTGTGGAAGCAGGAATGCTTTGTATTGAAAGCGAAGACAAGAAACGAGTAGCATACAGCTTTCCAAGTCAAGAAGCTCAAGTTTTTTGCCGCAACAAGGGGCATATTTTAGAGGTGTATCTTTATCTCTTGGCGCTGGAATCGCAGCTGTTTGATGAGTGTATGATAGGCGGTGAGATTGATTGGAATGGCATCTTTCCAGAGGCGGACAATGTTCAAAATGAGATTGATGTCATTCTGAGAAAGGGACGCTCGATTACCTTTATCTCTTGCAAGATGACAGATTTATCAGTTGAAGCCATTAACGAACTAGAAGTCTACGCCAATCATTTTGCTGGGGAGAGTTGCCTCAAGTTGATTGTTTGTACGGGAAAAATCAATCCAGCTTATGCCAATCGTTGTCAGGAATACGGCGTGCTGGTCATTAGAAGTGAGCAGATTCCTAATCTCATTCCCATGCTAAAAAAATATTCTAAGAGACAAAAAAGATAAGAAATAGTATCATGAAAGGCTGGAAATCCAGCCTTTTTCACTTCTTTTTCGAATAAATGAGAAAAGGAGGTAGACCATGTTTGTAGCCAGAGATGCCAAGGGAAAATTGGTAAATGCACTCGAAAAAGACGTGACTAAGCAAGATTATACTTGTCCAGCCTGTGGAGGCGGACTACGATTACGTCAAGGACAGAGCATTCGAACGCATTTCGCTCATGAATCTTTAAGAGATTGTATGGCTATTTTTGAAAATGAAAGTCCAGAACACTTGGGCAATAAAGAGGCTCTCTATCACTGGGCCAAGAAGGACAATCAGGTCGCCTTAGAATACAGTCTGCCCGGGATCCAGCAGGTTGCGGATGTTCTCGTCAATGAGAAACTAGCTCTGGAGGTTCAGTGTAGCCCCTTGTCTCAAAAGCTTTTAGGTCATAGAAGTCAAGGCTACCGTAGCCAGGGCTATCAGGTTATCTGGCTACTGGGAGAAAAACTCTGGTTAAAAGAGCGACTTACACAACTTCAAAGGGGATTTCTCTATTTTAGTCAAAATATGGGATTCTATGCTTGGGAACTAGATCTCAAAAAGCAAGTTTTAAGACTCAAATATCTTCTGCATCAGGACCTACGTGGCAAGCTTCATTTTCAGGTCAAAGAATTTCCCTATGGAAAAGGAAATCTCTTGGAAATTCTACGATTTCCTTATCAGAAACAAAAAATGCCTCGTTTTGCAGTTTTTCAAGATTCAACTATCTGTCACTACATTCGCCAACAGTTGTACTACCAAACGCCTTACTGGATGAAGAAGCAAGAAGAGGCCTATCATCAAGGAGACAATCTATTAAACCGTCAACTAGACGACTGGTATCCTCAAGTCAAGCCGATAGAACCAGGAGATTTTTTGCAGATTGAAACGGATTTGACTAGCTATTATAGAAATTTTCAGGCCTACTATCAAAAAAATCCGAAAAATAATCGCCAAAAGCTCTACCCACCAGCCTTTTATCACTTATATTTCTCAAAAAATATGGTAAAATAGAAAGGATGGAGGAAACTTATGGTATTACAACGACATGAAATAATTGAAAAAGATACATGGGATCTTTCGACAATCTACCCAACAGACCAGGCTTGGGAAGAAGCCTTGAAAGATTTAACTGAAAAAGTACAAACAGCATCTCAGTATGAGGGACATCTCTTGGATAGCGCAGACAGTCTACTTGAGATTACAGAATTTTCACTTGATTTGGAACGCCAAGTTGAAAAGCTTTATGTCTATGCACATATGAAAAATGACCAGGACACGCGTGAAGCCAAGTATCAAGAGTACTATGCTAAGGCAATGACCCTATACAGTCAGTTAGAACAAGCCTTTTCATTCTATGAACCTGAGTTTATGGAGATTAGCGAAGAGCAGTATGCGGCCTTCCTAGAAGCTCAACCAAAACTCCAAGTTTACAAACACTTTTTTGACAAGCTCTTGCAAAAGAAAGACCATGTTCTTTCGCAACGTGAGGAAGAATTGTTGGCTGGAGCAGGAGAAATTTTTGGCGCAGCTAGTGAAACTTTCGCCATCTTGGATAATGCAGATATCACCTTCCCATATGTCCTTGATGACGAAGGCAAGGAAGTGCAACTCTCACACGGTACTTACATCCGTTTGATGGAGTCTAAAAACCGTGAAGTGCGTCGTGGTGCCTATGAAGCCCTTTATGCGACATATGAGCAATTCCAACACACTTATGCTAAGACTTTGCAGACAAATGTTAAGGTGCAAAACTACCGAGCAAAAGTTCGCAACTATAAGAGTGCTCGCCATGCGGCCCTCGCAGCAAATTTTGTTCCAGAAAGTGTCTATGACAATCTAGTAGCAGCAGTTCGCAAGCATTTGCCACTCTTACATCGTTACCTTAAACTTCGTTCTAAAATCTTGGGGATTTCAGATCTCAAGATGTATGATGTCTACACACCACTCTCGTCAGTAGATTATAGCTTTACCTACGAAGAAGCCTTGAAAAAGGCAGAAGAAGCTTTGGCAGTTTTAGGTGACGACTACTTGAGCCGTGTTAAATTTGCCTTCAGTGAGCGTTGGATTGATGTCTATGAAAACCAAGGCAAGCGTTCTGGTGCCTACTCTGGTGGTTCTTACGATACCAATGCCTTTATGCTTCTCAACTGGCAGGACAATCTAGACAATCTCTTTACCCTTGTCCATGAAACAGGTCACAGTATGCACTCAAGCTATACTCGTGAAACCCAGCCTTATGTTTACGGGGATTACTCTATCTTTTTGGCGGAGATTGCCTCAACCACAAACGAAAATATCTTGACAGAGAAATTGTTGGAAGAAGTAGAAGACGATGCAACTCGCTTTGCTATTCTCAATAACTTCCTAGACGGTTTCCGTGGAACAGTCTTCCGTCAAACTCAATTCGCTGAGTTTGAACACGCCATCCACCAAGCAGACCAAAATGGAGAAGTCTTGACAAGTGATTTCCTCAATAAGCTCTACGCTGACCTGAACCAAGAGTACTATGGACTCAGCAAGGAAGACAATCCTCAGATCCAATACGAGTGGGCACGCATTCCACATTTCTACTATAACTACTATGTTTATCAGTATTCAACTGGTTTTGCAGCTGCTTCAGCCTTGGCTGAGAAGATTGTCCATGGTAGTCAAGAAGACCGTGACCGCTATATAGACTACCTCAGGGCAGGTAAGTCAGACTATCCGCTCAATGTCATGAGAAAAGCGGGAGTGGATATGGAAAAAGAAGACTATCTCAACGATGCCTTTGCAGTCTTTGAACGCCGCTTGAACGAGTTTGAAGCCCTTGTTGAAAAATTGGGACTAGCTTAAGATGGTAGAGTCTTATAGTAAAAATGCCAACCATAACATGCGTCGTCCCGTCGTCAAGGAAGAAATCGTAGAACTCATGCGCCAGCGTCAAAAGCAGGTGACAGGTTCCTTAAAAGAATTGGAGACCTTCGCTCGCAAGGAAAACATTCCCATTATTCCCCATGAAACAGTTGCCTACTTCCGTTTTCTCATGGAAACTATGCAACCTGAGAACATTTTGGAGATTGGAACGGCAATTGGCTTTTCTGCCCTCCTGATGGCGGAACATGCGCCAGATGCTAAGATTACAACCATTGACCGTAATCCTGAGATGATTGGCTTTGCCAAGGAAAACTTTGCCCAGTTTGACAGTCGTAAGCAAATCACCTTACTTGAAGGTGATGCTGTTGATGTTTTATCTACTTTGACAGAAACATATGATTTTGTCTTTATGGATTCGGCCAAGTCAAAGTATATCGTCTTTCTGCCTGAAATCCTTAAACATTTGGAAGTCGGTGGAGTGGTGGTCTTGGATGATATTTTCCAAGGAGGAGATGTTGCCAAGGACATCATGGAAGTCCGCCGAGGTCAACGCACCATTTACCGTGGTTTGCAAAGACTTTTCGACGCAACTTTGGACAATCCAGGTCTAACAGCAACTCTAGTTCCACTTGGAGACGGCATTCTCATGCTAAGAAAAAATCTAGCAGAAGTAGAGCTTCCTGAGAGCGAATGATTTTCAGAAAAATTTAAGAAATTATAGTAAAATAGATAAGGTAACACTTACCGTAAAAGGAGTAAAAATGAAGAAAAAACTTATGGCAGGAGCCATCACACTTTTATCAGTAGCAACACTTGCAGCTTGTTCAAACAGTTCTGAAGGAAAAGATTTGATCAGCATGAAGGGCGATGTGATTACAGAGCATCAATTCTTTGAAGAAGTAAAGAACAATCCAACTGCGCAACAAGTCTTGCTCAATATGACCATCCAAAAAGTATTTGAACAACAATATGGATCAGAGGTAACGGATAAAGATGTGGATGACGCCGTTGCTGAAGAACAAAAGAAATACGGCGATAGCTACAACAGCGTGCTTCAACGTGCAGGTATGACACCTGAGACTCGTAAAGCTCAAATCCGTACCAGCAAATTGGTTGAATTAGCGGTTAAGAAGGCTGCAGAGAGTGAGTTGACAGACGAAGCCTACCAAAAAGCTTTTGAGTCTTACACACCAGATGTAACAGCTCAAATCATCCGTTTGGATAATGAAGACAAGGCAAAAGAAGTACTTGAGAAAGCTAAAGCAGAAGGTGCGGATTTTGCTCAGTTGGCAAAAGACAACTCTAACGACGACAAAACAAAAGAAAATGGTGGAGAAATCACTTTTGACTCTGCTTCAACAGAACTTCCAGAACAAGTCAAGAAAGCAGCCTTTGCCTTGGATGTGAACGGGGTTTCTGATGTGATTACAGCTACTGGAACACAAGCCTACAGCAGTCAGTTCTACATCATCAAAGTAACGAAGAAAACAGAAAAATCTTCTAATATAGAGGATTACAAAGAAAAATTGAAGACCATCATCTTGACTCAAAAACAAAATGATTCAGCCTTTGTTCAAGGAGTAATTGGTAAAGAATTGCAAGCAGCAAACATCAAGGTTAAAGACCAATCATTCCAAAACATCTTCACCCAATACATCGGTGGTGGTGACTCAAGCTCAAGCAGCAGTTCTTCATCTAACTAAGTAAGCAAAAAACAAATCTCAAAAGAGATTTGTTTTTTTATACCTGATACGAGAAAATGAGTAAAATTCGAAGGATTAAAGGATAAGAGTTTTTTTCTTTCTGAAAAAGTGGTATAATAGCAATCAAAACTAGAAAATAAAACGGAATTGGGAACAGAAGCGTCTGTTCCTATTAGAGTGGTGAAATATGAAAATTAGTAAAAGGCACCTACTAAACTATTCCATTTTGATTCCTTACTTCCTTTTATCGATTTTGGGGCTGATTGTGGTATACTCGACAACGAGTGCAACCTTGATCGAAGAAGGGAAAAGTGCCTTTCAATTGGTGCGTAACCAGGGGATCTTCTGGATAGCTAGTTTGATTCTGATTGCCTTAATCTATAAATTAAAATTAGGTTTCCTAAGAAACGGACGTCTCATCTTTATCGTAATGATTGTGGAGATGGTTCTTTTAGCTCTGGCGCGACTGGTCGGAACACCTGTCAATGGAGCATACGGATGGATTTCTGTAGGACCTGTAACGATTCAACCTGCTGAGTACCTTAAGATTATCATCATCTGGTACCTGGCACATCGATTTTCAAAACAACAAGATGAGATTGCGGTTTATGACTTCCAGGTTTTGACACAGAATCAGTGGCTACCTCGAGCTTTTAACGACTGGCGTTTTGTTCTGCTAGTTCTGATTGGTAGCTTGGGAATTTTTCCAGACTTGGGAAATGCGACCATCTTGGTCTTGGTGGCGCTCATCATGTATACGGTTAGTGGGATCGCCTATCGTTGGTTCTCGACCATTCTGGCTCTCTTGGCAGGGAGCTCAATGTTAGTCTTGTCTGTCATTCGCTTTGTTGGGGTTGAAAAGTTTTCTCAAATTCCTGTATTTGGTTACGTTGCTAAACGTTTTAGTGCCTTCTTTAATCCCTTTAATGACTTGGCGGGTGCAGGACACCAGCTCGCAAATTCCTACTATGCAATGGTAAATGGAGGCTGGTTCGGACTGGGACTAGGGAATTCTATCGAGAAGCGTGGTTATCTGCCAGAAGCCCATACGGATTTTGTCTTTTCGATTGTCATCGAGGAGTTTGGATTCGTAGGAGCCAGTATGATTTTGGCTTTACTCTTCTTCTTGATTTTGCGAATCATCTTGGTTGGTATTCGAGCAAAGGATCCCTTTAACTCCATGGTTGCTATTGGTGTCGGAGGGATGATCCTTGTTCAGGTCTTTGTCAATATCGGTGGGATTTCAGGATTGATTCCTTCTACAGGGGTAACCTTCCCCTTCCTTTCACAAGGTGGGAACAGTCTCCTGGTATTATCAGTAGCCATCGCGCTTGTACTAAACATTGATGCCAGCGAAAAACGTGCCAAACTTATCAGAGAATACGAGAATCAAACCGATGAAAGTCTGTAAGGATTGAATGGAAAGGAAAGTATATGTCTCTTCAAAAATTAGAAAACTATAGTAATAAAGCAGTTGTCCAAGAAGAAGTCTTGATTCTGACGGAGCTATTAGAAGATATCACAAAAAATATGCTAGCGCCAGAAACCTTTGAAAAGATTATCCAGTTGAAGGAATTATCAACTAGCGAGAATTATCAAGGGCTCAATAACCTAGTGACCAGTCTTTCGAATGAAGAAATGATTTACATTTCACGCTATTTCTCTATCCTTCCACTTTTGATTAATATCTCTGAGGATGTGGATTTGGCCTATGAAATCAATCACCAAAACAATGTGGACCAAGACTATCTAGGAAAACTATCTACAACGATTAAGATGGTAGCTGAAAAAGAAAATGCAGCCGAAATTTTAGAAAAGTTAAATGTCGTTCCTGTCTTGACCGCTCATCCAACGCAAGTACAACGCAAGAGTATGCTGGATTTAACCAACCACATCCATACGCTCTTGCGCAAGTACCGTGATGTCAAACTCGGCTTGATTAATAAAGAAAAATGGCACACAGATCTCCGCCGTTATATTGAAATTATCATGCAAACGGACATGATTCGTGAGAAGAAATTGAAAGTAACCAACGAAATCACCAACGTGATGGAGTATTACCAAAGTTCTTTCCTGAATGCTGTTCCGCGTTTGACAGCTGAGTATAAAAAATTGGCTAAAGAACAAGGTATCGAGCTTGAGCATCCAAAACCGATTACTATGGGGATGTGGATAGGAGGAGACCGTGATGGAAATCCTTTCGTAACAGCGGAAACTCTCAATAAATCAGCCTTGACTCAGTGTGAAGTCATCATGAACTACTATGATGAAAAGATTTATAATCTTTACCGTGAATTTTCACTTTCAACCAGTATCGTGAATGTCAGCGACAAGGTCCGTGAGATGGCGCTGAAGTCACAAGATAACTCGATTTATCGTGAAAAAGAACTCTATCGTCGTGCTCTTTTTGACATCCAAGCTAAGATGCAGGCTACCAAGGCTTATCTCATTGAAGACAAGGATCTTCAGCCAAGATATGCCACTGCAGATGAATTCTATCAAGATTTGTTGGCCATTCGCGATTCTCTCCTTGAGAATAAGGGAGAATACCTGATTTCAGGAGAATTTGTCGAGTTGATGCAAGCTGTCGAAATTTTTGGTTTCTACCTTGCTTCTATTGATATGCGCCAAGACTCTAGTGTTCATGAAGCCTGTGTAGCTGAATTGCTAGCATCTGCTGGTATCAATGATCACTATAGCGATCTATCTGAAGATGAAAAATGCGCACTCCTCTTAAAAGAGTTGGAAGAAGATCCTCGTATCCTCTCAGCGACTCATGCTGAAAAGTCAGAACTGCTTGAAAAAGAACTCTCTATCTTTAAAGCTGCGCGCAAATTGAAGGATAAACTAGGTGAAAATGTCATTCGTCAAACCATCATTTCTCACGCAACCAGTGTATCTGATATGCTAGAGCTAGCCATCATGCTCAAGGAAGTCGGCTTGGTAGATGCCCAAAAAGCCCGCGTTCAGATTGTTCCCCTCTTTGAAACGATCGAAGATTTGGATCACTCAGAAGAAACCATGAGAAGATATTTCTCTCTTCCTTTGGCTAAAAAATGGATTGCTTCAAAAGACAACTACCAAGAAATCATGCTTGGCTACTCTGATAGTAACAAGGATGGTGGTTACCTATCCTCATGTTGGACTCTCTATAAAGCGCAACAACAACTGACTGCTATTGGGGATGAATTTGGCGTTAAGGTTACTTTCTTCCATGGTCGTGGTGGTACTGTGGGTCGTGGTGGTGGACCAACTTATGAAGCTATCACATCTCAACCACTCAAGTCTATCAAGGACCGCATCCGTCTGACTGAGCAAGGAGAAGTCATTGGAAACAAATACGGTAACAAAGACGCTGCCTATTATAACCTTGAAATGCTGGTTTCTGCAGCCATTAACCGTATGATTACCAAGAAGAAGAGTGATACTAATACGTCGAATCGTTACGAAGCTATTATGGACCAAGTAGTAGACCGTAGTTATGATATCTACCGTGATTTGGTCTTTGGAAATGAACATTTCTATGACTATTTCTTTGAATCAAGTCCAATCAAGGCTATTTCAAGCTTCAATATCGGTTCGCGTCCAGCAGCTCGTAAGACCATCACTGAAATCGGCGGTTTGCGTGCTATTCCTTGGGTCTTCTCATGGTCACAAAGCCGTGTCATGTTCCCTGGGTGGTATGGTGTGGGATCAAGCTTTAAAGAGTTTATTGATCAAGATCCAAAGAATATCGAGTTCCTTCGAGACATGTACCAAAACTGGCCTTTCTTCCAATCTTTGCTTTCCAATGTAGACATGGTCTTGTCTAAGTCTAACATGAACATTGCTTTTGAATATGCCAAGCTCTGTGAAGACGAAGAAGTACAAGCTATCTACTACACTATTTTAGATGAATGGCAGTTGACTAAGGACGTTATTTTAGCTATCGAAGGTTATGACGAACTCTTGGCAGAAAACTCTTATCTAAAAGACAGTCTAAACTATCGTATGCCTTACTTTAATATCCTGAACTACATCCAGTTGGAGTTGATCAAACGTCAACGTCGCGGCGAATTGTCAGCAGACGAAGAAAAACTGATCCATACAACTATCAACGGAATTGCAACTGGTTTGCGTAATTCAGGCTGATATTCTACAAACTTCCTCCTTTTTCAAGGGGAAGTTTTTGAATTGTTTAAAAAATTCTAAAAATAAGCTTGACAAGTAGTTGAAAAATGATATAATTTAAACATTCAGAAAGTAATCATGCTCATTTTATAGAGAGTCTGTGGTTGGTGAAAGCAGATAGATGAAATTGATGAAATTGGGCTGAATGTACTTAAGAATTTGAAATCATAAAAATTCGGTGAGCACACCTTACAGTGCAACTCGTTATTGCGAGAAAGAGCGATAGGGATATTCCCTATAATTGAGGTGGCACCGCGCATCGACGTCCTCACACAAGTTTTTTGTGTGAGGACTTTTTCTATTAGGAGGATGATGATGGAATTTAAACGATGGCGTCGCTTGTTTTGTTGAAAAGAGCATTATACAAGTGATTTAAAAGGAGAAAGAAAAATGAAAAATAAACGTTTGATTGGAATTGTCGCTGGATTAGCAGTATTGGTGGTGGCTAGCTTGATTTATTCATCTATGAATAAGCCATCAGCTAAAGAAGAGCAAAAGGTTGCTAAGGTTGGTGTCCTTCAATTTGTTAGTCACCCATCCTTGGACTTGATTTACCAAGGGATTCAAGATGGACTAGCTGAAGAAGGCTATAAGGACGACCAGGTAAAAATCGACTTTATGAACTCTGAAGGTGATCAGAGCAAGGTTGCAACCATGAGTAAACAATTGGTTGCTAATGGAAACGATGTTGTTGTTGGGATCGCGACACCAGCGGCTCAAGGACTCGCTAGTGCTACAAAAGACCTACCAGTTATCATGGCTGCTATTACAGACCCAATCGGTGCTAACTTGGTCAAAGACTTGAAAAAACCAGGAGGCAACATCACAGGGGTATCAGACCACAACCCTGCTGAACAACAAGTAGAGTTGATAAAAACTCTCACACCAAATGTCAAAACAATCGGAGCTCTTTACTCAAGTAGCGAAGATAACTCAAAAACACAGGTAGAAGAATTCAAGGCTTATGCTGAAAAAGCAGGTTTGACAGTCGAAACATTTGCCGTTCCTTCAACAAATGAAATTGCTTCAACAGTCAATGTTATGACAAGCAAGGTCGATGCAATTTGGGTTCCAATTGACAATACCATTGCATCCGCATTCTCAACAGTTGTTTCAAGTAATCAAACAGCTAAAAAGCCAATCTACCCAAGTGCCACGGCCATGGTAGAAGCAGGTGGATTAGCATCTGTAGTAGTTGACCAACACGATCTTGGAGTGGCTACTGGTAAAATGATTGCCAAAGTTTTGAAAGGTGAAAAACCAGCTGATACGCCAGTTAATGTCTTTTCAACTGGTAAGTCAGTGATTAATAAAAAACTAGCGCAGGAACTTGGTATTACCATTCCTGAGTCCGTTCTAAAAGAAGCGGGACAAGTGATTGAATAAAGATAAAGGAGGAGCTGGACACATCTCCTCCCATTTTTACTAAAGAAAGAAATGAGTGAAAGATTATGATAGTATCCATTATTTCTCAGGGAATGGTCTGGGCGATTTTAGGTTTGGGAATCTTTATGACTTTCCGAATTTTGAATTTCCCTGATATGACTACTGAAGGTTCTTTTCCTCTTGGGGGAGCAGTAGCTGTAACCTTGATAACACAGGGAGTCAATCCGTTTTTGGCGACCTTAGCTGCAGTAGGTGCGGGCTGTCTAGCTGGAATGGCGACGGGTCTTTTGTATACTAAAGGAAAAATCCCAACCCTCTTATCAGGGATTCTGGTCATGACTTCTTGTCATTCCATCATGCTCATGATTATGGGACGTGCCAATCTGGGGCTTCTTGGAACCAAACAAATTCAGGATGTCTTGCCTTTTGATTCAGACCTTAACCAACTCCTGACTGGATTAATCTTTGTAGCTCTTGTTATTGGCCTTATGCTCTTTTTCCTTGATACCAAACTAGGTCAAGCCTACATCGCTACAGGTGACAATCCCGATATGGCTCGTAGCTTTGGTATCAATACGGGACGTATGGAACTCATGGGTTTGGTTCTCTCAAATGGGATTATCGCGCTTGCAGGGGCCTTAATTGCTCAACAAGAAGGATACGCGGATGTCTCTCGAGGAATTGGCGTGATTGTCGTAGGGCTTGCTAGCTTGATTATTGGTGAGGTTTTGTTCAAGAGTTTGACCCTGGCAGAGCGACTCATGACCATCGTCGTTGGCTCTATCGCTTATCAGTTCCTCGTTTGGGGAGTTATTGCTCTTGGGTTTAATACAAGTTATCTTCGTTTGTACAGCGCCTTGATTTTGGCAGTTTGCCTTATGATTCCAACCTTCAAAAGCAAATACCTGAAAGGAGTCAAGTTTAGCAAATGACAGCAATTGTAGAATTAAAAAATGCTACCAAAGTCATCACGAATGGCTTTGACGAAGAAAAAATCATTCTGAATGATGTTTCTCTTGAAATTTTCGAACATGATTTCATTACCATCTTAGGGGGAAATGGAGCGGGGAAATCAACGCTTTTTAACACGATTGCAGGTACCTTACCTTTAACAAGTGGAAGTATCCGTATCATGGGGGAGGACGTGACGAATTTTTCACCTGAAAAGCGGGCTAAGTACTTGTCTCGCGTCTTTCAGGATCCTAAGATGGGTACGGCTCCCCGTATGACAGTGGCGGAAAATCTCTTGATTGCCAAGTTTCGTGGTGAGAAGAGAGGACTCCTGCCTAGAAGGCTTTCAAGCCATAGGGAAGAGTTCCAGACTACCATTGAAAAGGTTGGAAATGGTCTTGAAAAACATCTGGACACTCCTATTGAGTTTCTTTCAGGTGGACAACGTCAGGCCTTGAGTCTCTTGATGGCAACTTTGAAACGACCAGAGTTGCTCTTGTTGGATGAACACACAGCAGCCCTTGACCCAAAAACAAGTGTGGCATTGATGGAATTAACAGATGACTTTGTCAGCAAAGATCATCTAACAGCCTTGATGATTACCCACCATATGGAAGATGCACTGAAGTATGGAAACCGTCTGATTGTCATGAAGGAAGGTCGCATCATCCAAGACCTCAATAAAGAAGAAAAAGCTAAGATGAAAATTTCAGACTACTATCAATTATTTGAATAGATGAGTGAAGTAATCATCAAAAAATAGTGAAAATTAACTTAGAAACATGGAAGTGTTTCTGAGTTTTTTATCACCTCTTTCTATCTAGAAAAATAAGGCAAAGAGAATTACGGAAAGCGTATGAAATGGTTTACTTTTTTTCAGAAATAAGCTATACTAGTTTACGTGAAACTATGATAAGATGGAGGTATTGTGTATGGTTGACAAGCAAGTCATTGAAGAAATCAAAAACAATGCCAACATTGTGGAAGTCATAGGTGATGTGATTTCTTTACAAAAGGCTGGACGGAACTATTTAGGGCTCTGTCCTTTTCATGGTGAAAAGACCCCTTCTTTCAACGTTGTGGAAGACAAGCAGTTTTATCACTGTTTTGGCTGTGGTCGTTCAGGAGATGTCTTTAAGTTTATCGAAGAATACCAAGGTGTGTCCTTCATGGAAGCCGTTCAGCTCTTAGGAGAGCGCGTCGGTATTCAACTAGCTACGCCGGTACAGTCTCGTCCCCAACAAACTTCCCCTCATCAAGCTCTATACGATATGCATGAAGAAGCTGCCCGTTTTTACCATGCCATCCTCATGACGACAAAGATGGGAGAAGAAGCAAGGGCTTATCTCTACAAACGCGGATTGACAGATGATGTTCTGAAGCACTTCCAGATTGGACTAGCTCCAGCAGAGAGAACTTATCTCTATCAACGTTTGGCTGACAAGTTTGAGGAAAAGGATTTATTGGATTCGGGCTTGTTTTATCTGTCAGATGGTAATCAATTTTATGATACTTTTTTTGGACGAATCATCTTTCCTTTGACCAATGACAAGGGGCAGGTTATTGCATTTTCAGGTCGTATCTGGCAAGAAACGGATAGTCAGACTGCCAAATATAAAAATAGCCGCTCGACTGCAATTTTTAACAAGAGCTACGAATTGTATCATCTGGACAAGGCAAAAAAGGGAACAGGTAAGATTACAGAGCTCTATCTGATGGAAGGCTTCATGGATGTGATTGCAGCCTACCGTGCTGGTATAGAAAATGCTGTAGCTTCCATGGGAACAGCCTTAAGCAAGGAGCATGTTGATCACCTCAGACGCTTTACCAAAAAAATTGTTCTCAGCTACGATGGCGACAAGGCAGGGCAGACAGCAACAGCCAAGGCTCTAGAGGAGTTAAAAGACTTCTCAGTTGAGGTTGTTCGAGTACCTGATGCCATGGACCCAGATGAGTATTTGCAAAAGAATTCTGCTGAAGACCTGGCTTACCTTTTAACCAAGACTCGGATTAGTCCCATAGAGTTCTATATTCACCAGCTCAAGCCGGAAAATAGTGATAACTTACAGGCGCAAATCGAGTTCATTGAAAAGATTGCCCCCCTAATCGCCAAAGAAAAGTCTATCACTGCCCAGAATTCTTATATCCACATTCTGGCGGATAATCTACCTTCTTTTGATTACCAGCAGGTGGAGCAGATTGTAAATGAAAGTCGCATTGTTCAAAGGCAGGAAAGAGTCAAAGAGGAGCAACCTCCAGCAGCGATTAGTTTACCTGTAACGCGGCAACTGAGAGCAGTCATGAGAGCAGAGGCTCATCTCCTTTATAGGATGGCTGAGAATCCAGTTGTTCTAAATGACTACCGATTAAGAGAAGATTTTTTCTTTGATACCCCAGAATTTCAAATTCTTTACGAATTATTAAGTGCAGAGGGAGAAATCGGATCAGAGGAACTGTCTCATCAGACTCCTGAGGTTGAAAATGCCTGGTACCACGTGCTTAGCTTGGATTTGCCAGCTGAGATGTCGCCTCAAGAGCTAGCGGAAGTCGAAGCGACTCGTAACCGTGCCCTCCTCAGCAAGGACAATTTAAGGATTAAAAAGAAAGTGCAGGAAGCTAGTCATGTAGGAGATACAGACACAGCCTTGGAAGAATTGCAACGATTGATTTCCCAAAAGAGAAGAATGGAGTAATAATGGCAACAAAACAAAAAGAAGTAACCACATTTGATGTGCAAGTAGCAGACTTTATCCGTAACCACAAAAAAACAGGAACAGCAACAGATGACGAAATCAATTCAAGTCTGGTTATTCCGTTTGCCCTTGATGCAGAAGGCATTGAAGACCTTTTGCAACGGATTCAGGATGCTGGAATTTCTATCACAGATAACGAAGGAAATCCAAGCGCGCGTGTTCTTAGTGCAGAAGAAGAACCAGAACTCAGTGATGAGGACTTGATTGGCTCAACTTCTGCCAAGGTTAATGACCCAGTCCGTATGTATTTGAAGGAAATCGGGGTTGTTCCTCTCTTGACTAACGAAGAGGAAAAAGAATTGGCCTTAGCAGTTGAGGCTGGTGATATTGAAGCCAAACAACGTCTTGCAGAAGCCAACCTTCGTTTGGTGGTTTCGATTGCTAAGCGCTACGTAGGGCGTGGCATGCAGTTTCTTGACTTGATCCAAGAAGGAAACATGGGCTTGATGAAGGCTGTTGACAAGTTTGACTATTCAAAAGGATTCAAGTTTTCAACTTACGCAACTTGGTGGATTCGTCAGGCGATTACCCGTGCCATCGCTGACCAAGCCCGTACTATTCGTATCCCTGTCCACATGGTAGAAACCATTAACAAGCTTGTCCGTGAACAGCGGAATCTCCTTCAAGAATTGGGACAAGATCCAACTCCTGAACAAATCGCTGAGCGTATGGATATGACACCTGACAAGGTCCGCGAAATCTTGAAAATTGCTCAAGAACCAGTATCACTTGAAACACCGATTGGTGAAGAGGACGATAGCCATCTTGGGGACTTTATCGAAGACGAAGTAATTGAAAATCCAGTAGACTACACAACTCGAATCGTTTTGCGCGAGCAGTTGGATGAAGTTTTGGATACTCTCACAGACCGTGAAGAAAACGTTCTGCGCCTTCGTTTCGGGCTAGATGATGGGAAAATGCGTACCCTTGAAGATGTTGGTAAAGTCTTTAACGTGACTCGTGAGCGTATCCGTCAGATTGAGGCCAAGGCTTTGAGAAAATTGCGCCAACCAAGTCGCAGCAAACCCCTTCGTGATTTTATTGAAGACTGAGAGTGAGGAATAACATGGCTTATACAGAAGAGCAAATTGAAACGATCAAAACACGCATTTTAAATGCTTTGGAAGAAGTCATCGACCCTGAGTTGGGGATTGATATTGTCAACCTAGGTTTGATTTATGAAATTCGTTTTGATGGTGAAACAGGTCATACTGAAATTGATATGACCTTGACAACTATGGGCTGCCCACTGGCTGACCTTTTGACAGACCAGATACATGATGCGATGACAGATGTGCCTGAGGTAACCAATACCGAAGTTAAATTGGTCTGGTATCCAGCTTGGACAGTTGAAAAAATGAGCCGATACGCGCGTATCGCCCTAGGAATTAAATAAAGACTAAAAAAATGAGAGAGACGATTGGAAAATAGGATAATTTTATCCTTTTTCCAATCGTCTCTTCTTTCTTTTGCTGATTTTCTGGAAATAAAATGGTATAATGAAAGGTATGGAAAACGAAAAATTGCGTATTAATATGCTAAGCTCAAGTGAAAAAGTAGCTGGTCAAGGAGTGTCAGGAGCATATCGAGAATTGGTTAGTCTCCTTCACCGCGATGCTAAAGACCAGTTGATTGTTACAGAGAATCTTCCTGTAGAGGCAGATGTAACTCATTTTCACACCATTGATTTCCCTTATTATTTATCTACTTTCCAAAAGAAACGCTCTGGGAGAAAAATTGGCTATGTGCATTTTTTGCCTGATACGCTTGAGGGGAGTTTAAAGATTCCATTTTTCCTAAAAGGAATTGTCAAACGCTATGTTTTTTCCTTTTACAACCGAATGGAACACTTGGTGGTGGTCAATCCCATGTTTATCGAGGATTTAGTGGCTGCTGGTATTCCGCGTGAAAAAGTAACTTATATTCCAAATTTTGTAAACAAAGATAAATGGCATGCATTACCAGCTGAGCAAGTTGCACAACTCCGGAAGGAAATGGATCTCGCGGAAGATCAGTTTGTCGTAATCGGTGCGGGTCAGGTTCAGAAACGTAAAGGGATTGATGACTTTATCCGTCTTGCTGAGGAATTGCCAGAAATTACCTTTATCTGGGCAGGTGGTTTTTCATTTGGTGGGATGACAGATGGTTATGAACGCTACAAGAAGATAATGGACAATCCACCTGAAAATCTTATTTTTCCTGGAATTGTGTCACCCGAACGGATGCGGGAACTTTATGCTATGGCGGATCTGTTCTTGCTACCAAGTTATAATGAATTATTCCCTATGACCATCTTAGAGGCCGCTAGTTGCGAGGCTCCGATTATGTTAAGAGATTTGGATCTATATAAGGTTATTCTTGATGGGAATTATCGTGCTACAAGTGATGTTTCCGAGATGAGAGAAGCAATCCTAGAATACAAGAATGATTCTGAAGCCTTAAAAGACTTGAAAGAAAAAGCTTGCGAGATCTCCAAAGAGTACTCTGAGGAGCATTTGTTGGAAATCTGGTTAAAATTTTATCGAGAACAGGCTGCTTTGGGCAAAAAGTGAGGTAATTTATGCGAATTGGTTTATTTACAGATACCTATTTCCCTCAGGTTTCCGGGGTCGCGACTAGTATTCGGACTTTGAAAACTGAGCTTGAAAAGCAGGGGCATGCAGTTTTTATCTTTACAACAACAGATAAAGATGTGAACCGCTACGAGGATTGGCAAATTATTCGCATTCCGAGTGTCCCTTTCTTTGCGTTTAAGGATCGACGATTTGCCTACCGAGGTTTTACAAAGGCGCTTGAAATTGCCAAGCAGTATCAACTCGATATTATTCATACCCAGACAGAATTTTCTCTTGGTTTGTTAGGAATTTGGATTGCGAGAGAATTGAAAATTCCAGTTATTCATACCTACCATACCCAGTATGAAGACTATGTGCATTACATTGCTAAGGGCATGCTAATTCGTCCGAGTATGGTAAAATATTTGGTGCGTGGCTTCCTTCATGATGTAGATGGCGTGATTTGCCCTAGTGAGATTGTTCGTGACCTTTTATCTAAATACAAAGTCAAGGTTGAAAAGCGTGTCATCCCAACTGGAATTGAGCTGGCTAAGTTTGAACGACCTGAGATCAAAGAGGAAAACTTACTAGAGCTTCGTTCGAAGTTAGGTATTCAGGAAGGCGAGAAAATGCTGCTGAGCCTTTCTCGTATCTCCTTTGAGAAGAATATCCAAGCAGTCTTAGTCGCCTTTGCACAGGTTTTGAAAGAAGAAGAAAAGGTGAAGTTGGTTGTTGCTGGAGACGGACCTTATCTGGACAGTCTGAAAGAACAAGCAGGGAAATTAAACATACAAAAACATGTGATTTTTACAGGTATGATTGCTCCCAGTGAGACAGCCTTGTACTATAAAGCAGCTGATTTCTTTATTTCAGCATCTACGAGTGAAACTCAGGGTTTAACCTATCTAGAAAGTCTAGCCAGTGGAACGCCTGTTATTGCTCATGGCAACCCCTATCTTGAAAATCTGATCAATGATAAAATGTTTGGGACCCTCTACTATGGAGAACGAGAGCTTGCAGGAGCTATCCTTGAAGCATTGATTGCTACTCCTGATATGTCTGAACAAAATTTGGCGGATAAGTTGTACGAGATTTCGGCTGAAAATTTTGGGAAACGAGTTCATGAGTTTTACCTTGATGCCATTATCTCAAATAACTTTGAACATGAGCTACATGATGGACAGCCTGTCACTCAGCGCTTTTTAAAAACGATTCTCTATCTACCTCAACAGGCTGTTACAAGCCCAGTAAAAGAATCCAAGCGTATTTTAAGAGCGTCTCGAAAACAATTGTCTAGCATCAGAGATTATTGGAGAGACGAATTCAAATAATAGAATAAGAGGAAGAAAAAATGAAAAAATTAATGAGAAGCGGAAAAGATCAAAAAATTGGTGGAGTATGCGCAGGAGTTGCTCATTATTTTGATATTGATCCAACAATTGTTCGTGTCATTTGGGCTGTTCTTGCATTTTGTTATGGGACAGGAGTCCTTGCTTATATCATTTTATGGTTGATTGCACCAGTTTCATCAGAGTATTAAATTAGAATTATATAGAAAAAGGAGAAGTTATGGCTTTTGGAGATAACGGAAAACGCAAAAAAACATTGTTTGAAAAGGTGACGCTTGTTGTCGTGCTCATCATGTTGTTTGTAACCCTTGCTGGTATCTTTGCAACTGCGCTTGGAGCTTTCAGTAGATTCTAAGCAAGCTATGAGGATAGAAACAATAACTAATGACTGGGTTCTCCCCAGCCTTTTTAAAGTGAGAAGAAAATATGAGTATGTTTTTAGATACAGCCAAGATTAAGGTCAAGGCTGGTAATGGTGGCGATGGCATGGTTGCCTTTCGCCGTGAAAAATATGTCCCTAATGGCGGTCCTTGGGGTGGTGATGGTGGACGTGGAGGTAACGTTGTTTTCGTGGTAGACGAAGGCTTACGTACCTTGATGGATTTCCGCTATAACCGTCATTTCAAGGCTGATTCCGGTGAAAAAGGAATGACCAAAGGAATGCACGGACGTGGTGCAGAAGATCTACGTGTTCGCGTGCCACAGGGGACTACTGTACGTGATGCGGAAACAGGTAAAGTCATCACAGACTTGATTGAACATGGTCAAGAATTTATCGTGGCTCATGGTGGTCGAGGTGGTCGTGGAAATATCCGTTTTGCCACTCCAAAAAATCCTGCACCTGAAATCTCTGAGAATGGAGAACCAGGACAAGAACGTGAGTTGCAACTGGAATTGAAAATCTTAGCAGATGTTGGTCTAGTCGGTTTCCCATCTGTCGGAAAGTCAACTTTGCTTAGTGTCATCACTTCAGCTAAACCTAAGATCGGTGCTTACCACTTTACGACGATTGTCCCTAATTTAGGTATGGTTCGTACGCAGTCAGGTGAATCTTTTGCAGTAGCAGATCTTCCAGGTTTGATTGAAGGTGCTAGTCAAGGTGTTGGTCTTGGAACCCAGTTTCTTCGTCATATCGAACGCACTCGAGTTATTCTCCATGTCATCGATATGTCAGCTAGCGAAGGACGTGATCCTTATGAGGACTACCTTGCTATCAATAAGGAATTGGAATCCTATAACCTTCGTCTCATGGAACGTCCACAGATTATCGTGGCCAACAAGATGGATATGCCTGAAAGTCAGGAAAATCTGAAAACTTTCAAGGAAAAGTTGGCAGCAAACTACGACGAGTTTGAGGAACTCCCAGCCATCTTCCCAATTTCTGGTCTGACCAAGCAAGGCTTGGCTACACTTTTGGACGCGACAGCCGAGTTGTTAGACAAGACTCCAGAATTCCCGATTTATGATGAATCCGATATGGACGAAGAGGCTTACTATGGCTTTGACGAGGAAGAAAAAGCCTTTGAGATTAGTCGTGATGATGATGCGACATGGGTACTTTCTGGTGAAAAACTAATGAAACTCTTTAACATGACCAACTTTGACCGTGACGAATCGGTCATGAAGTTTGCCCGTCAGCTTCGTGGTATGGGGGTTGACGAAGCCCTTCGTGCACGTGGCGCCAAAGATGGCGACTTGGTCCGCATCGGTAAATTTGAGTTTGAATTTGTAGACTAGGAGATTGATATGGGAGATAAACCGATATCATTCCGAGATGCAGATGGCAATTTTGTTTCTGCAGCAGATGTGTGGAATGAAAAGAAACTAGAAGAATTGTTTAATCGTCTCAATCCTAAACGTGCTCTTCGATTGGCGCGTACAAAGAAAGAAGAAACACAGTCAAAGAAATAAAAAATTCCCGTGATCTTTTAATCACGGGATTTGTTTTATTCACTAAAGAAAAATGGCGGCGCATATTTTTTAAGACTCTCAAAACAAGCCTGCGCTTTTGCAGCATCTTCACAGATAATCATGCAGACATCGTCTCCACAAAGGGTTGCAACGACATCTGGAAAAGCCAAGGAATCAATTACAGATCCAAATGATTGGGCTAAACCGGGTAAAGTTTTCAAAATAACTTGGTGTTGCACCGGACGCAACATAACAAGAGCATCTTCCATATAATTTTCAAGACGTTTTTCCCATTTGGAGATAGAGCCTGTATTTAGCACATAGTAAGAATTATCCTCTTCGCGCACTTTTGAAAGGTTCATAGTTTTGATATCGCGTGATAAGGTAGCCTGAGTAACTTGGATATCATTTTCCGCTAATAAGGCTTGTAATTCAGCTTGCGTATGGATTTTGTTTTTTGAAACGAGGGCGCGGATAAGTTGGTGTCTGTGTTCTGATTTGTTCATAAAGTAAGTACTCCTTTTAAAAGGTACAGTAAGCGTGGACTGAACGAAAACGTCAGTCGGGTGGTAGGCGGTATTGTCACGTATGATGATTTTAAAGTCAGTAGGATAAAGAACTAGATGGAGAGATTCTCCTTCTTTTAACTTTTCACTAGTTGGGTGCAGATAAACTGGGTAGCGATTCGTTCATCACCATTGATGTTCTTTAATGACAGTGTATCATCCAATAAGCGTAGCATTTTGTCACGGCGTTTTGTGAATTCACTCTAAATGTTAATTCACAGTGATTTCCAACATGTGGTCTAGTAGCGTGTATGATAAATGGTTACACATGTTGGTTAGGGGTGTTAGTATCTTTTGTCCAAGTTCTATCTAGGGGCTTCTAAAATGCTTTCAGATGAACTGGATTTGATACAAAGTTTATGTTTGATTCGACTGTTCAAGTGGAAAACTTTGGTTATAGGAAGTTCAATGGTCAAATTCATTGACTTTTCCTTTGAATCCTTCCATATTGAAAGTCTGGTAGATTATACCTTTTGACAAGGTAGGATAAGACTAGACTGTGCTAAATCAACAGTCAACTGATAGTCTGTATTATCTCGAATTGTAATCTCAAAGTCTGTGGTGTAGAGAACCAAACGGAGAGTATCTCCTTCTTTAAGTTTGTAGATAGTTGGTTGAAGCTCTAGCTGGAAGTCCATCCATTCATTTGGTTGGATTTCTTCAATCGTCAAGAGATTGGTTCGATTTTGAAGATTAAGGTAACCTTTGGTGATGACACGTTGGGCACTTGGATTGAATGGCAGTTCGCAGAGATTTTCTAACATGTGGTAACGACCATTATCAATGGTTCTAGCACTTAAAACAGCTGGATAAGGCTGCAGATATTTCTTTTGTCCAAGTTCTAGCAGTTGGGCGGATAATAAGCCCTTGTTCGTACTCGATTTGACACGAAGTTTCAGCGCCACTCGCCCATTTAAGTGAAGGTCTTGACTTACTGGAAGGTCAATGGTGATCTGATTGGCTTTACCTTGGTAAAGTTCGGTGTTGAAGATCTGGTAAGTTTTTCCATAACGATCAAAATCTTTTTGATCATACTGGTTTTGAATCACTTTTTCCTCATTACCGAGAGAGAAGGTATGCAGTTCATCCTGTTTGCCAAAGTTATCAAGGCCTTGCCATCTTTGCGGTGCGATATTGTCCTGCCATATAACAGTCGGAAGTTGATAGCTTGAGTCAAGTCCTAGCAATTTCATACTTAACAAGGCATTCATGGACTCTCGGAAGTCAATCGACTGCCAGTTGTTCATATAGACATGGGCACCATGATGGAAAAAGAGGTGCTTATTGATATGGCTAGGAAGGGCATGAAACATCTGGTAAACATGAAGAGGTTTGACGTTCCAATCCTGGGAACCATGCGTAAAGACGACCTCGGCTTGAACCTTGTGAGCATTGAGCAGATAGTTGCGGTCATGCCAAAACTGATTGTAGTCACCAGTCTTGCGATCGAGTTTCTCTTTAACTTTTTCTAAGTCTGCTTGATGAGCTTCATTGCCACGAATATAGTCACCAGCTTGGAGGTTGCGGGAGTAGGTCAGTTCAGCAAGTGAGTCAAAATCCTCACCTGGATAGCCCCCTGGGCTGGTCACTAGACCATTTTCCCGATAGTAGTTGTACCAAGAGGAAATACCTGCTTCTGCGATGATCACTTCCAAGCCATCAACACCAGTGGTGGCGAGACCATTGGACATGGTACCTAGATAGGAAATTCCTGTTGTTGCGACTTTGCCGTTTGACCAGTCAGCCTTGACTTGGCGCTTGCGCGTGTGGTCCGTGAAAGCACGACAACGACCATTGAGCCAATCAATGACATTTTTATAAGCTTCAATCTGCTGGTAGTCCCCATTGGTCATGAGACCTTGAGAATCTTTGGTTCCAACACCTGATACATAGAGATTGGCAAATCCACGTGGGAGGAAGTAGTCATTGAGTGTATATGAGCTATTGATATGAGATAGCTTTTCCTCAGCTTCTGAGACGACTTCTGCTTGACCATGAGGTTCGACTAAATTCAGCTTGGGCTCCTCAAGTTCAATGGTGTGGGGCGGTTTGACCTCAAGCTCTCCCTCCATTTTGTAGAGAGCCTTGTCACTGGCTTTATCGTTGGTCCCTTGGTGATAAGGGCTGGCAGTCATGACTGAAGGAATCTGTCCATCATAACGCGGGCGAATAATGCTGACCTTGACTAAGTCAGGGAGTCCGTCTTTATCAGTATCCAAACGGCTCTCGACATACACGACTTCACGAATGACATCATGAGTAGAGAAGGTTGCCAAGCTCTTACCGTTAAAGTAGTGGTAGTGATTATCTTCTGAAATGAGTCCATCACTAACAAGTTGATCGATGAGCGTATTTCCTTTTTTCGTTCTCGTATTGAGTAACTGATAAAGATTTTCAATGAGATCTCCATAAACAATAGGAAAACCAGTTTCTTTACGAAACTGTTCGGCATCCTCAAAGTCAACAAGATAGCTAAATCCTAAAAGTTGAAAAACTACTGTGTAGAAAATCTCCGCAGTTAACTCACGGTCTGACTGGAAAAAAGTTACTAAATCTGTTTCTTTATCCGCAGCCAAAGTCGACAAGGCATAATCCGTGTCAGAATAAGTGAAAAAACTCCAACGAATGAAGTCTTCAAACTGTCTTTTTAAGGACAGTTGGGGTGACAGCTTTAGACCAAGACCTTCTAATTCTGCAAATCGTTGAGAACTAGTGGTTGGTTGATAGCTGAATTGATTAAAACGCATGTTTCTCTCCTTTGAAAACAGACTGGATTTATTATATCAAAAAAGAGGGAAAAATGGAATAAATAAACTTAAATGAAATAAATTTCTTAAACCAGCATATCTATTTGGTAAGTTATTATAAAATGCTGAATAAATACCATAGAAGTAAGCCTTTTTCTAGAGATTTTTATATGTAAAACTGCATATAACTCCTATCTTTATTATTCTTCGTTTGGTATAAATATATCTAAATTTACATTTAAAACTATTATATAATATTAATTTTTTATTTTCTTCCTTTGAAAAATGAAGAATTTAACAGTAAGAAGAGAAGAAGTTTGTAACTGATGATATTGAAAAGAAAGTGCAGAGTTGCTTCAATATCCAGCTTAAAATGGTATAATAGTAGTAAAACGAAAGCAAGGAGGAGAAGAAATGATTGCACAGCTCGACACCAAGACTGTTTATAGTTTTATGGAAAGTGTGGTTTCGATTGAAAAATATGTACAAATGGCTAAAGAATACGGCTATTCTCACCTTGCTATCATGGATGTGGATAATCTCTATGGAGCCTATCATTTTCTAGAAGCAACTCGTAAGCATGGCATTCAACCTTTAATTGGTTTAGAAATGACCTTGGTCAAAGATGAGGAGAATCTCTCTCTACGTTTTCTAGCCCTATCCACTAAAGGTTATCAAGAGTTGATGAAGTTATCCACTTTAAAAATGACTGGACGGAAAAATTGGTCTGACTTCACCTCCCACCTCGAAGATGTTGCTATTATTGTTCCCTATTTTAATGGGGTCGAACAGTTGGATTTGGGGGTTGATTATTTTATCGGTGTTAGTCCAGATACTCCTCAAGAAGTCTTTATAAGACCCATTCTTCCACTCTATCAAGTCAACTCTTTTGAAAAAGAAGACCTACAGGTTTTACAAATTTTGTCAGCAGTCAAGGAAAATGTCAGCCTGAGAGAAGTGGATCTACATTCACAACAGGGGATTTTTTTACCTGCCTCAGACCTGGAAGCACGTTTTATGAATCGCTTCCCTCAGGCTCTTGCCAATCTCCAAGGTCTGATAGAAAATGTTAGCTATCAAATCGACCCAAGTTTAAAACTCCCTCGCTTTAATCCTGAAAGACCAGCGGTCGAAGAACTTAGAGAGAGGGCTGAGAAAGGTTTGAGTGACAAGGGGCTAACCTCAGCTATTTATCATGAGCGACTAAATGAAGAATTAGCTGTGATTCATGATATGGGCTTTGACGACTATTTCCTTGTAGTTTGGGATTTGCTCCGTTTTGGACGTTCCCAAGGTTACTATATGGGAATGGGGCGTGGATCTGCTGTAGGTAGTTTGGTCGCCTACTCACTGGATATTACAGGGATTGATCCAGTTGAGAAGAACCTGATTTTCGAGCGCTTTTTAAATCGTGAGCGTTACACCATGCCCGATATCGATATCGACATTCCAGACCTTTATAGACCAGAGTTCATTCGTTATGTTCGTGATCGCTATGGCAGTCAACACGTGGCGCAGATTGTCACTTATTCGACCTTTGGAGCAAAACAGGCAATTCGTGATGTTTTCAAACGCTATGGCGTTCCAGAGTACGAATTAACAAATATTACGAAAAAAATCAGTTTCCGAGATACGCTAACGACGGCCTATGAAAAGAATTTGCAATTTAGACAGGTCATCAATAGCAAGATTGAATATCAAAAAGCTTTTGAGATTGCTCGAAAGATTGAAGGTTATCCTCGTCAGACCTCTATCCATGCGGCAGGAGTCGTTATGAGTGACCAAGATTTGACGGACTATATTCCTCTAAAATATGGTGAGGATATGCTCATCACCCAGTATGATGCTCATGGTGTTGAAGCCAATGGACTTCTAAAAATGGATTTCCTCGGTTTACGTAACCTGACTTTTGTCCAAAAAATGCAGGAATTGCTTGCGGAGTCAGAGGGTGTTCATCTAAAAATCGAAGAGATTGATCTGGAAGACAGTGAAACTTTAGCCCTCTTTGTAGCTGGAAATACCAAAGGTATTTTCCAATTTGAACAACCAGGAGCCATTCGACTCTTGAAACGAGTTCAGCCGCAAGTCTTTGAAGAGGTAGTAGCAACGACATCCCTCAATAGACCGGGGGCAAGTGATTATATTGATAATTTTGTCGCTCGTAAGCATGGTAAAGAAAAGGTGACGGTGTTAGACCCTGCCTTAGAAGACATCCTTTCATCAACCTACGGTATTATGCTCTATCAAGAGCAGGTCATGCAGGTAGCTCAACGCTTTGGAGGATTCAGTCTTGGTAAAGCCGACATTCTCAGACGTGCCATGGGTAAGAAAAATGCCAAAGAGATGCATCTGATGAAGGAAGATTTTATCACAGGAGCTATGAAATTGGGGCATACAGAAGAAAAGGCCAACCAAGTTTTTGCAGTGATGGAAAAGTTTGCAGGCTATGGATTTAACCGATCCCACGCTTATGCCTACTCAGCACTGGCATTCCAACTAGCTTATTTCAAGACACACTATCCTGCTATTTTCTTTCAAGTTATGTTGAACTATTCTAGCAGTGATTACATTGTAGATGCATTGCAGATGGGCTTTGAAGTAGCTCCCTTAGCAATAAACAGCGTTCCCTATCATGATAAAATTGCTCATAAGAAAATCTATCTTGGTCTAAAAGCCATTAAGGGAATGCCAAGAGATTTGTCTTACTGGATTATTGAAAATCGTCCTTTCTCAAGCATTGAAGATTTCGTCACACGTCTTCCCAAGAATTACAAGAAACTGTCGCTTCTAACGCCTTTGGTTGAACTGGGGCTTTTTGATGAATTTGACAAGAATCGTCAGAAAATCTTAGTGAACCTACCAAACTTATTTGTCTTTGTTGAGGAGTTGGGTGGACTCTTTGCGGATACAAATTATAGTTGGACTGAAGCTGATGATTTTACTGAGGCAGAGAAATTTTACAAAGAGCAGGAACTGATTGGGGTAGGTATCAGTCCCCATCCTCTCCAAACTCTTGCCAAACAAGCCCTATATCCGACCACTCCAATCACTAATCTAACCGAGGGAGCTCAAGCCACTCTCCTAGTTGAAGTGCAAAAGATTAAAGTGATTCGAACCAAGAAAGGCGAGAGTATGGCTTTTCTACAGGTTCATGATAGTAAGTCTCGGATGGATGTAACTGTATTTTCAGACCAATATAGAAAATTTGCTTCCAATTTATCCGAAGGGAAATTTTACTACATCAATGGCAAAGTTCAATCTCGAGATGGTCGTCTGCAAATGATTGCACAAGATTTGAAAGAAGCAGTGGCGGAACGATTCTGGATTCAAGTTAAAAATCATGAAAATGATAAAGAGATTTCAAATATCCTAGAACAATACAAAGGCCCAATCCCTGTCATTATCAGGTATGAAGAGGAAGGAAAAACGGTTGTTTCTACACAACATTATGTAAGAAAAGATTCTGCTCTAGAGGAAAAATTAGAGGGAATTGCTATGAAAACGATTTATCGCTAAAAATACGGAAAATAGAAGAATTTTCGATTTAAATGTGGTATAATCAGTAAGAATGTTAAAAGAAAAAGGAGCATAAACCAAATGAAACGTATTGCTGTTTTGACCAGTGGTGGAGACGCCCCTGGTATGAATGCTGCCATCCGTGCAGTAGTTCGTCAAGCAATCTCAGAAGGAATGGAAGTTTTTGGTATCTATGATGGGTACGCTGGTATGGTTGCCGGTGAAATTTATCCACTTGATGCTGCTTCAGTGGGAGACATCATTTCACGTGGTGGTACTTTCCTTCACTCTGCTCGTTACCCTGAGTTTGCACAACTTGAAGGCCAACTTAAAGGGATTGAGCAATTGAAAAAACACGGTATCGAAGGAGTCGTAGTTATCGGTGGAGACGGTTCTTATCACGGAGCTATGCGCTTGACGGAACATGGATTCCCAGCTATCGGACTTCCAGGAACTATTGATAACGATATCGTAGGGACTGATTTCACAATTGGATTTGATACTGCAGTTACGACTGCTATGGATGCGATTGATAAGATTCGTGATACGTCATCAAGTCACCGTCGTACTTTCGTTGTTGAAGTAATGGGACGTAACGCTGGCGATATCGCTCTTTGGGCAGGTATCGCAACTGGTGCTGACGAAATCATCATCCCTGAAGAAGACTTCAAGATGGAAGATATCGTTGCAAGCATCAAAGCTGGTTATGAATGTGGTAAGAAACACAACATCATCGTTTTGGCTGAGGGAGTTATGTCTGCGAATGAGTTTGGTAAGAAACTCAAGGAAGCTGGAGACACTAGTGACCTTCGTGTAACTGAACTTGGACACATCCAACGTGGTGGTTCACCAACCGCTCGTGACCGTGTATTAGCATCACGCATGGGTGCACACGCTGTTAAACTTCTTAAACAAGGAATCGGTGGTGTTGCTGTCGGTATTCGTAACGAGAAAATGGTTGAAAATCCAATTCTTGGAACAGCAGAAGAGGGAGCTTTGTTTAGCTTAACAGCTGATGGTAAAATTGTCGTTAACAACCCTCACAAAGCTGATCTTGAACTTTCTGACTTGAACAAGAACTTGTCATAATCAACTTTAACTAATCTGGTAAAATGACCATTAAAGGTCGAATTATATAAAGGAGTCACAAAAATCATGAACAAACGTGTAAAAATCGTTGCAACTTTGGGTCCTGCGGTTGAAATCCGTGGTGGTAAAAAATTCGGTGAAGACGGATACTGGGGTGAAAAACTTGACGTTGAAGCTTCAGCTCAAAATATTGCTAAATTGATTGAAGCAGGAGCAAACACTTTCCGTTTCAACTTCTCACACGGTGATCACCAAGAACAAGGTGAGCGTATGGCAACTGTTAAACTTGCTGAGAAACTTGCAGGTAAAAAAGTTGGTTTCCTTCTTGATACTAAAGGGCCTGAAATCCGTACAGAATTGTTTGAAGGTGACGCAAAAGAGTACTCTTACAAAACTGGTGAAAAAATCCGTGTTGCAACTAAACAAGGAATCAAATCAACTCGTGATGTGATTGCTTTGAACGTTGCTGGTGCTCTTGATATCTACGATGATGTTGAAGTTGGTCACCAAGTTTTGGTTGACGATGGTAAATTGGGTCTTCGTGTTTTCGCAAAAGACGATGCAACTCGTGAATTTGAAGTAGTCGTTGAAAATGACGGTATCATTGCTAAGCAGAAAGGTGTAAACATCCCTAACACTAAAATTCCTTTCCCAGCTCTTGCTGAACGTGATAACGATGATATCCGTTTCGGTTTGGAACAAGGTATCAACTTCATCGCGATTTCATTCGTACGTACTGCAAAAGACGTCGACGAAGTTCGTGCAATCTGTGAAGAAACTGGTAATGGTCACGTTCAATTGTTTGCAAAAATCGAAAACCAACAAGGTATCGATAACTTGGATGAAATCATTGAAGCTGCTGACGGTATCATGATCGCCCGTGGTGACATGGGTATCGAAGTACCATTCGAAATGGTTCCAGTTTATCAAAAAATGATCATCACTAAAGTGAACGCAGCAGGTAAAGTTGTTATCACAGCAACAAACATGCTTGAAACAATGACTGAAAAACCACGTGCAACTCGTTCAGAAGTATCAGACGTATTTAACGCTGTTATCGACGGAACTGACGCTACAATGCTTTCAGGTGAGTCTGCAAACGGTAAATACCCACTTGAGTCAGTAACAACAATGGCTACAATTGACAAGAACGCACAAACTCTTCTTAACGAATACGGACGTTTAAACTCAGATACATTCGAACGTAACTCTAAGACAGAAGTTATGGCTTCAGCTGTTAAAGATGCTACTAACTCAATGAACATCAAATTGGTTGTTACTCTTACTAAGACTGGTCACACAGCTCGTTTGATTTCTAAATACCGTCCAAATGCTGATATCTTGGCATTGACATTTGACGAATTAACAGAGCGTGGATTGATGTTGAACTGGGGTGTTATCCCGATGTTGACAGACACTCCATCATCAACTGATGACATGTTTGAAATTGCTGAACGTAAAGCAGTTGAAGCAGGTCTTGTACAATCTGGTGATGATATCGTTATCGTTGCTGGTGTACCAGTTGGAGAAGCTGTTCGTACAAACACAATGCGTATCCGCACAGTACGTTAATCTAACATTAAAACCTATCATTTCAGGCTGAAAAGCTTGAGTGATAGGTCTTTTTTTATCAAAATGAGATGGTATTTAGTAAATAGGAATGGGAAAAAACTGAAAATTATGGTATAATAGAACGAAAAGACCTTTTTAGTAAATTTTGAAAGAGTAAAACATGAGAAAAATTGTCATCAATGGTGGACGTCCATTGCAAGGTGAGATCACCATTAGTGGTGCTAAAAATAGTGTTGTAGCGCTTATTCCAGCTATTATCTTATCAGATGATATTGTCACTTTAGATTGCGTTCCAGATATTTCAGACGTTGCTAGTCTTGTCGAAATCATGGAGATTATGGGGGCGACTGTTAAGCGTTATGAGGATGTCTTGGAGATTGATCCAAGAGGTGTTCAAAACATTCCTATGCCTTATGGCAAGATTAATAGCTTGCGTGCTTCTTATTATTTCTACGGAAGTCTTTTAGGTCGCTTTGGTGAAGCAACAGTTGGCCTTCCTGGCGGATGTGATCTGGGACCTCGTCCAATTGACCTTCACTTAAAAGCCTTTGAAGCCATGGGTGCTAAGGTCAGCTATGAGGGAGATAATATGAATTTATCTGCTCAAGGTAAGGGACTTCATGGCGCAAGTATTTACATGGATACCGTCAGCGTTGGAGCAACGATTAACACGATGATTGCTGCGGTTAAAGCTAAGGGGCGTACTGTCATTGAAAATGCGGCTCGTGAACCGGAAATTATCGATGTTGCTACTCTTTTGAACAACATGGGGGCCCATATTCGTGGTGCAGGAACTGATATTATCATTATTGATGGTGTTGAGAAACTTCATGGAACTCGTCACCAAGTAATCCCAGACCGTATCGAAGCTGGAACCTATATTTCACTTGCTGCAGCGGTAGGAAAAGGAATTCGCATTAACAACGTTCTCTATGAACACTTAGAAGGGTTTATCGCCAAACTAGAGGAAATGGGCGTTCGTATGACGGTCTCAGAAGACAGCATCTTCGTTGAAGAACAGTCCGATTTGAGAGCCATCAATATCAAAACTGCACCCTATCCTGGGTTTGCAACTGATTTGCAACAGCCTATCACGCCACTTTTACTAACTGCCCAAGGTCGTGGAACCATTATTGATACGATTTATGAGAAACGTGTTAACCATGTCTTTGAGTTATCAAAAATGGATGCGGATATTACGACTACAAACGATCACATTATTTACAACGGT
Organism: Streptococcus sp. HMSC062H02; assembly: GCF_001813005.1. GTDB lineage: Bacteria > Bacillota > Bacilli > Lactobacillales > Streptococcaceae > Streptococcus > Streptococcus oralis_S. The sequence goes on along the minus strand of NZ_KV811134.1, from coordinate 144,559 downwards.
GGTCGTAACTTACACGGAGCAAGTGTAAAAGCTACAGACTTGCGAGCTGGTGCTGCACTTGTCATCGCTGGCTTGATGGCTCAAGGCCAGACTGAAATTACGAATATTGAGTTTATCCTTCGTGGCTACTCAGATATTATTGAAAAATTGCGTAGTCTTGGAGCGGATATTACACTCGTTGAAGACTAAGCCGTTGAGGTGATTATGAATATTTGGACCAAATTAGCAATGTTTTCTTTTTTTGAAACGGAGCGCTTGTATTTGCGTCCTTTCTTTTTTAGTGACAGTCAAGCGTTTTTCGAGATTGCTTCAAACCCTGAGAATTTACAGTTTATTTTTCCCAGTCAAGCAAGTTTGGAAGAAAGTCAGTACGCCCTTGCTAACTATTTTATGAAGAATCCTCTGGGTGTTTGGGCAATTTGTCTTCAAGGAGATCAGGAAATGATTGGCTCCATTAAATTTGAAAAAATCGATGAAATCAAAAAAGAAGCAGAAATTGGTTACTTCTTAAAAAAGGATTCTTGGTCACAAGGTTTTATGACAGAAGTGGTTACAAAGCTTTGTCAGCTTTCCTTTGAAGAATTTGGTTTAAAACAATTATCCATCATCACTCATCTGGAGAATCAAGCTAGTCAAAAAGTAGCCTTAAAATCAGGCTTTAGCCTCGTCCGACAGTTTAAGGGAAGCGATCGCTATACACGAAAAATGAGGGACTATCTTGAATTTCGATACATAAAAGGAGAATTCAATGAGTAAACACCAGGAAATTTTGTCCTATCTGGAAGAGTTGCCAATTGGGAAGAGAGTTAGCGTTCGCAGTATTTCCAATCACCTAGGTGTTAGTGACGGAACAGCCTACCGAGCTATCAAAGAAGCTGAAAATCGTGGAATTGTTGAAACTCGGCCACGTAGTGGAACTATACGGGTCAAGTCCCAGAAAGTGGCTATTGAGAGGCTAACCTATGCTGAAATTGCTGAAGTCACCTCATCTGAAGTTTTAGCTGGTCAGGAAGGGTTGGAGAGAGAGTTTAGCAAATTCTCCATTGGGGCTATGACAGAGCAAAATATCCTGTCTTATCTCCATGATGGCGGTCTTTTGATTGTAGGTGACCGTACTCGTATTCAACTTTTAGCCTTGGAAAATGAAAATGCAGTCCTTGTAACAGGTGGTTTTCATGTCCAAGATGATGTTCTTGAGTTGGCTAATAAAAAAGGGATTCCAGTTCTGAGGAGTAAACATGACACTTTTACAGTAGCGACCATGATTAACAAAGCCCTCTCAAATGTTCAAATCAAAACCGATATTCTGACAGTCGAAAAGCTCTATCGTCCCAGTCATGAGTATGGTTTTTTGAGAGAAACGGATACAGTCAAAGACTATCTAGACTTGGTCCGTAAGAACAGAAGTAGCCGTTTCCCAGTTATTAACCAACACCAAGTGGTTGTTGGGGTTGTTACCATGCGTGATGCGGGAGATAAGTCACCCAGCACAACGATTGACAAGGTGATGACGCGGAGCATCTTCGTAACAGGCTTAGCGACTAATATTGCCAATGTCAGTCAACGAATGATTGCAGAAGATTTTGAGATGGTTCCCGTTGTCAGAAGTAACCAAACCCTACTCGGTGTCGTAACACGACGAGATGTCATGGAAAAGATGAGCCGTTCTCAAGTTTCTGCTTTGCCGACTTTCTCAGAGCAAATCGGGCAAAAACTCTCTTATCATCATGATGAAGTCGTCATAACTGTTGAGCCCTTCATGCTGGAGAAAAATGGTGTCCTTGCTAATGGAGTCTTGGCTGAAATCCTCAACCATATGACCCAAGACCTCGTTGTCAATAGCGGACGTAATCTCATCATTGAGCAGATGTTGATTTATTTCTTGCAGGCTGTGCAGATAGATGATACTCTGCGGATTCTGGCTCGGATTATTCACCACACGAGACGCTCAGCTATTATTGATTATGATATTTATCATGGGCATCAGATTGTTTCAAAAGCAAATGTTACGGTTAAAATTAATTAGAATCTAGGAGAAAAAATGATAACTTTAAAATCAGCACGTGAAATCGAAGCCATGGACAAGGCTGGTGATTTCCTAGCAAGTATCCATATTGGCTTACGTGATTTGATTAAGCCAGGCGTGGATATGTGGGAAGTTGAAGAGTACGTTCGTCGACGTTGTAAAGAGGAGAATTTCCTTCCTTTACAGATTGGTGTGGATGGGGCAGTTATGGATTATCCCTATGCCACTTGTTGCTCTCTTAATGACGAAGTAGCTCACGCTTTCCCACGTCATTACATCTTGAAAGATGGCGATTTGCTCAAGGTTGACATGGTACTGGGTGGTCCGATTGCCAAATCCGACCTCAATGTCTCTAAACTTAACTTCAACAATGTTGAACAAATGAAAAAATACACCCAAAGTTATACTGGTGGTTTAGCTGACTCATGTTGGGCTTATGCGGTTGGTACACCGTCTGAAGAAGTGAAAAAACTGATGGACGTAACCAAGGAAGCTATGTATGTAGGAATTGAGCAAGCAGTTGTCGGCAATCGTATCGGTGATATTGGTGCAGCCATTCAAGAATATGCTGAAAGTCGCGGTTACGGTGTCGTACGTGATTTGGTTGGTCATGGTGTTGGTCCAACTATGCACGAAGAGCCAATGGTTCCTAACTACGGTATTGCAGGCCGTGGACTCCGTCTCCGTGAAGGAATGGTGCTGACTATTGAACCCATGATCAATACTGGTGACTGGGAAATCGATACAGATATGAAGACTGGCTGGGCTCATAAGACTATAGATGGCGGCCTGTCTTGCCAATATGAACATCAGTTTGTGATTACTAAAGACGGTCCTGTTATCTTGACTAGTCAAGGTGAAGAAGGAACGTATTAAAATGAAAGGAGCTTAGCTCCTTTTTTTGTGTCAACTTTAGTCAAAATAAATAAGCGTAGCAGACTTCTTACAAATTTATTCTTTTGTAGTAAAATAGGATTAGAATTTTGAGAAAGTAGGTAATTCGTTGGAGTCGATTATATTTCTAGTATCCGTTTTTTTAGCAGGTATCCTGTCCTTCTTTTCACCCTGCATCTTTCCTTTGCTACCTGTCTATGCTGGTATTTTACTGGATGATCAGGGAAATTCGAAAAGCTTTCGCTTTTTTGGAAGAGACGTTGCATGGTCTGGTTTAATTCGAACCTTGTGCTTTATTGCAGGAATCTCCCTCATTTTCTTTATTTTGGGATTTGGAGCTGGATTCCTAGGGCACATGCTCTATGCAGACTGGTTTCGTTATGCTATGGGAATAGTCATTATTCTTTTAGGGTTTCACCAGATGGAAATCTTGCATTTCAATAAACTGGAGATTCAAAAGACAGTCACCTTCAAACAATCAAAGTCGAATCACTATCTGTCAGCCTTTTTACTTGGGATAACCTTTAGTTTTGGTTGGACCCCTTGTATCGGACCCGTTTTAAGTTCGGTCTTGGCTCTGGCGGCTTCAGGTGGTAATGGTGCTTGGCAAGGAGCCGTGTTAACATTAGTATACACATTGGGAATGGCCCTTCCTTTCATTGTTTTGGCCTTGGCTTCGGGCTGGATTATGCCCTATTTTAGTAAATTAAAACCCCATATGATTCTACTAAAGAAAATCGGCGGAGCTTTGATTATTTTGATGGGATTGTTATTAATGCTAGGGCAGTTAAATGCCTTGTCAGGAATTCTTGGATAAAAGGAGAAAAAATGAAAAAAGTTATTTTTGCTGGATTGAGCCTCATGTCTCTATTTTTGTTGATTGCCTGTGGTGAAAAAGAAACCAAACAGACAAGCAGTCCCAAACAGCCTGCTGTACAACAAATCGCAGTCGGTAAGGATGCGCCAGACTTCACCTTGCAGTCTATGGATGGCAAAGAAGTCAAGTTATCAGACTATAAAGGGAAAAAGGTCTATTTAAAATTCTGGGCTTCTTGGTGTGGACCATGTAAAAAAAGCATGCCTGAGTTGATGGAACTAGCTGCCAAACAAGATCGAGACTTTGAAATCTTGAGTGTCATTGCACCTGGTTTACAAGGTGAAAAAACAGTTCAAGACTTTCCAAAATGGTACCAAGAACAAGGCTACAAGGATATTCCAGTTCTATATGATACGCAAGCAACTACCTTCCAAGCCTACCAAATTCGTAGTATTCCAACAGAATACTTGATTGACAGTCAAGGTAAAATCGGAAAAATCCAATTTGGTGCTATTAGCAACGCTGATGCAGAAGCGGCTTTTAAAGAAATGAAATAAAGAAAAAATCGCGATTGTTCGCGATTTTTTTATAGTTTTTCATTGATAAAGCGGATAAATTGATTCCACCAAACCTTCAAAAAGAAGGCTTTTTCTACTTTCTTTTCAGAAACCATTTCAAAAGATGGTTTGTCGGAAGTAAGATAACCTTGGCCAATCAAATCCTGATCATCATAGGTTAGAGTACCAACAACCTTGCCTTCTTTCAATGGAGCCATTTCTGATGTTGATTTCGGTGTGAATTGGAGGGCTGGTGTAGTACCGCTTCCGATGCGTTGGACGATGGAAATATCTGACTTAGCGACAGCTGTCACATTGTCTTCTTTACCATCAAGAACTGTTACTTTACTATCGTTGTATGCTTCACCTTTCGGAACGACAGTTTTTAAGGCAAAGTTTGCAGAAATATAATCTAAAAGTGCAGAAGTTGCGGTAAAACGTGCATAAGGGTTGGTATCTTGTTGATCTGCATTCAGAACAACCGTAATAATACGCATCCCTTTCTCGACAGTTGTCCCAACGAATGAAGCACCAGCTTTATCAGTAGTACCTGTCTTTAGTCCATCAATACCACCACGATAGGCTGGCATTCCCTCCAACATATAGTTGGTTGAGTGGATTTCAAGTCCTGCAAAGGTAGAAGTTGGTTTTTTGGTGATCTCCAAAACTTGAGGATAATCTCGGATGAGGTTACGAGCGACGATTGAAACATCGTAGGCACTCAACTTGTTTTCATCGTCTTTCTTTGAACCAGGATAGATATTATCGCCAAGGGTCTCATTATTTAAACCAGTAGTGTTTACAATAGTTGCATCTTGAATTCCCCATTCAAGAAGTTTAGCCCTCATCTTGTCTACAAAGTCTTTCTCAGAACCAGCAATCTTTTCTGCTAGTGCAATCGCAGCGCTGTTCGCGCTGGATACCATTGTAGCCTCTAATAGCTGTTCAACAGTATAATTTCGAGCTTCCATAGGGACGTTACTCGCCTCAGAATTAGTTGTAAGTTTGTAAGGATAGTCCGAAATATCAACAGGTGTAGATAGGCTGATAGTTCCTTGTTCCAGAGCTTCATAGACCAGATAAACTGTAACCAGTTTTGTAATAGAAGCAATTTCTACAGGCTGATTTGCATCTTTTTCATAGAGGATTTTTCCAGTTGTAGCCTCTACAGCAATAGCATGTTTAGCAGCAACATCAAACTCCTGAGCAGAAACAGTAGAAGCTGTTCCAAAAACTAAAAGTGTCATAAAAGATAAAATTATTTTTTTCATATTAGCTTTATTTTATCATAAAGAAAAAAAATATTCTCGCTTTTTTACTAAAGCCATCTTATCTTTTTCAGAAATGTGGTAAAATAGAGAGAAGGAGGATACCTATGTTCCGTAGAAACAAATTATTTTTTTGGACAGCTGAAATTTTATTATTAACACTGATTTTCTATCTTTGGAGAGAAATGGGAGCCATCATTACTCCCTTTGTTACGGTTGTGAATACCATCATGATTCCATTTTTGCTTGGTGGATTTTTTTACTACATTACAAATCCAGTCGTTACTTTCTTAGAAAAGAGATGTAAGATCAATCGTCTAATTGGTGTCTTGGTCACTCTTTGTGCCTTGATTGGTGCTATCGTTGTAGGGGTCGTTTATCTCTTGCCGATTTTGATTAATCAGTTGACCAGCTTGATTATTTCTAGTCAAAATATCTATAGTAGACTACAAGATTTGATCATCGATTTGTCCATGAATCCAGTCTTCCAAAATATTGATATTCAACAAACAATTCAACAACTGAATCTCTCCTATGTGGATATCCTCCAGAATATCCTGAATAGCGTCAGCAACAGTTTAGGAAGCGTTCTTTCAGCCTTGTTTAGTACAGTTCTGATTCTCATTATGACCCCTGTATTCTTGATTTATTTCTTGTTGGATGGTCATAAGTTGCTACCAATGTTGGAACGTACCGTCTTAAAACATGACAAATTGAATCTTTCTAGCCTTTTAACCAATCTCAATACAACTATAGCGCGCTATATCAGTGGAATTGCGATTGATGCGGTTATTATTGGATGTTTAGCCTATATTGGCTATAGCGTTATCGGATTAAAGTACGCCCTAGTTTTTGCTATTTTCTCTGGAATCGCAAATTTGATTCCTTATGTTGGTCCAAGTATTGGCTTGATTCCAATGGTGATTGCCAATGTGTTCACGGATCCTCATCGTATGTTGATTGCAGTTGCTTATATGCTTATTATTCAACAGATTGATGGAAATGTTCTCTATCCACGCATCGTTGGAGGGGTTATGAAAGTACACCCGATTACGATTTTGGTGCTCCTTTTACTGTCAAGTAATATCTATGGTGTCATAGGGATGGTCGTAGCAGTACCTACTTACTCCATTTTTAAAGAAATTACTAAGTTCCTAGCGAAATTATATGAAAACCATAAAGAAGCTCATAAAGAAGCTCATAAAGAAGCTAAGGAACTGGAAAAAACAGAATCAAATTAAAATCAGGGAAACCTGATTTTTTTGATGAAAATACTATCTCCCAACAAAAAGAAGTTTGAATTCATATTGCCATAAAGAAGCAGAAGAACAGGATTTGATAAGATTTAGATTAATTCACAAAATATGTGTAAAACACTTGCAATTTAGCAGAAATTTGATAAAATAGTAAGGAAAGTTAGACTGTATTGCCTACTGTCTATCTATAAAATATATTTTATTGGAGGCTTTTACTCAAATGGCAAAAGAAAAATATGATCGTAGTAAACCACACGTTAACATTGGTACTATCGGACACGTTGACCACGGTAAAACTACTTTGACTGCAGCTATCACAACTGTATTGGCACGTCGCTTGCCTTCAGCAGTTAACCAACCAAAAGACTATGCGTCTATCGATGCTGCTCCAGAAGAACGCGAACGCGGTATCACTATCAACACTGCGCACGTTGAGTACGAAACTGAAAAACGTCACTACGCTCACATCGACGCTCCAGGACACGCGGACTACGTTAAAAACATGATCACTGGTGCCGCTCAAATGGACGGAGCTATCCTTGTAGTAGCTTCAACTGACGGACCAATGCCACAAACTCGTGAGCACATCCTTCTTTCACGTCAGGTTGGTGTTAAACACCTTATCGTCTTCATGAACAAAATTGACTTGGTAGACGACGAAGAATTGCTTGAATTGGTTGAAATGGAAATCCGTGACCTCTTGTCAGAATACGACTTCCCAGGTGACGATCTTCCAGTTATCCAAGGTTCAGCTCTTAAAGCTCTTGAAGGTGACTCTAAATACGAAGACATCATCATGGAATTGATGAACACTGTTGATGAGTACATCCCAGAACCAGAACGTGACACTGAAAAACCATTGCTTCTTCCAGTCGAAGACGTATTCTCAATCACTGGACGTGGTACAGTTGCTTCAGGACGTATCGACCGTGGTACTGTTCGTGTCAACGACGAAATCGAAATCGTTGGTATCAAAGAAGAAACTCAAAAAGCAGTTGTTACTGGTGTTGAAATGTTCCGTAAACAACTTGACGAAGGTCTTGCTGGAGATAACGTAGGTGTCCTTCTTCGTGGTGTTCAACGTGATGAAATCGAACGTGGACAAGTTATCGCTAAACCAGGTTCAATCAACCCACACACTAAATTTAAAGGTGAAGTCTACATCCTTACTAAAGAAGAAGGTGGACGTCACACTCCATTCTTCAACAACTACCGTCCACAATTCTACTTCCGTACTACTGACGTTACAGGTTCAATCGAACTTCCTGCAGGTACTGAAATGGTAATGCCTGGTGATAACGTGACTATCGACGTTGAGTTGATCCACCCAATCGCCGTAGAACAAGGTACTACATTCTCTATCCGTGAGGGTGGACGTACTGTTGGTTCAGGTATGGTTACAGAAATCGAAGCTTAATTCGATTAAGTTCCCAGAAGAACAATTATTTAAGTCAGACACTAAAAGAATCTTGCCTTGCAAGGTTCTTTTTTCTTCTTACTCTATTTGAAGTGCTTCTACTCTAGCAGTATAATCGTTTTTTTGGTATAATAAAAGTTATGGAAATCGAAAAAACCAATCGTATGAACGCCCTTTTTGAATTTTATGCGGCGCTTTTGACAGACAAGCAGATGAACTATATAGAACTCTATTATGCTGATGATTATAGTCTTGCTGAGATTGCTGAAGAGTTCGGTGTCAGTCGTCAGGCTGTCTATGATAATATCAAGCGGACGGAAAAGATTCTAGAAGATTATGAGATGAAATTGCACATGTATTCGGACTACATTGTCCGCAGTCAGATTTTTGACCAGATCTTGGAGCGTTATCCCAAGGATGACTTTCTGCAGGAGCAGATAGAAATTTTAACAAGTATTGATAATAGAGAATAAGAGGAAGAAAAATGGCATTTGAAAGTTTAACAGAACGTTTACAGAACGTCTTTAAAAATCTACGTAAAAAAGGAAAAATATCTGAGGCTGATGTCCAGGAAGCGACCAAAGAGATTCGTTTGGCCTTGCTGGAAGCCGACGTTGCTTTGCCTGTTGTAAAGGACTTTATCAAGAAGGTTCGTGAACGTGCAATCGGACATGAGGTCATTGATACCCTCAATCCTGCCCAACAGATTATCAAAATCGTTGATGAGGAACTCACAGCCGTTTTAGGTTCTGATACAGCTGAGATTATCAAGTCACCAAAAATTCCAACCATTATCATGATGGTCGGTTTACAGGGGGCTGGTAAAACAACCTTTGCTGGTAAGCTGGCTAATAAACTCAAGAAGGAAGAAAATGCACGTCCTTTGATGATTGCGGCAGATATTTATCGTCCAGCAGCCATCGATCAGTTGAAAACACTTGGACAACAAATTGATGTTCCTGTCTTTGCACTTGGAACAGAAGTGCCTGCTGTTGAAATTGTTCGCCAAGGTTTGGAGCAAGCGCAAGCCAACCATAACGACTATGTCTTGATTGATACGGCAGGTCGATTGCAGATTGATGAGCTCTTGATGAACGAGCTTCGTGACGTTAAGGCCTTAGCCCAACCAAACGAAATCCTCCTTGTCATTGATGCCATGATCGGTCAGGAAGCGGCTAATGTTGCCCGTGAGTTTAATGCTCAGTTGGAAGTAACTGGTGTCATCCTTACCAAGATTGATGGAGACACACGTGGTGGTGCGGCTCTGTCTGTTCGTCATATCACTGGTAAACCAATCAAGTTCACTGGTACGGGTGAAAAGATTACAGATATCGAAACCTTCCACCCAGACCGTATGTCAAGCCGTATCCTTGGTATGGGGGATATGTTGACCTTGATTGAGAAAGCTTCTCAGGAATACGATGAGCAAAAAGCCCTTGAAATGGCTGAGAAGATGCGTGAAAACACCTTTGATTTCAATGATTTCATCGATCAATTGGATCAGGTGCAAAACATGGGGCCAATGGAAGACTTACTCAAGATGATTCCAGGTATGGCTAACAATCCTGCCCTTCAAAATATGAAGGTGGATGAGCGTCAGATTGCGCGCAAACGTGCCATCGTATCTTCCATGACACCTGAAGAACGTGAAAATCCTGATCTGTTAAATCCAAGTCGTCGCCGTCGTATCGCTGCTGGTTCTGGTAATACCTTTGTCGAAGTCAATAAATTTATCAAGGACTTTAACCAGGCTAAACAGCTCATGCAAGGTGTCATGTCTGGAGATATGAATAAAATGATGAAGCAAATGGGAATCAATCCCAATAACCTTCCTAAAAATATGCCAAATATGGGAGGAATGGATATGTCTGCCCTTGAAGGCATGATGGGACAGGGTGGCATGCCGGATATGTCAGCTCTCGGAGGAGCAGGAATGCCAGATATGAGCCAGATGTTTGGTGGTGGACTAAAAGGTAAAATCGGTGAATTTGCCATGAAACAGTCTATGAAACGCATGGCCAACAAAATGAAAAAAGCGAAGAAAAAACGCAAATAAAAAAGGGAAGCAGAAGTGCTTACCTAAAAAAGAACTCTGAATCCGATTCAGAGTTCTTTTGTGTTTGATTGGTTTATTCCCACTCAACGACTAAATAAGGTCGTCAAATCGTTTATATAACAGTGTTTTTAGCGTGTGTTTATGATTTTGGAGACAGTTTTGGAGACTCTCTCAGTATTGCTTGATTTCCATTGAAATTAACTTTTGTATTTTTAGCGTGTTGTATATTGATTAATCCAGTCATTTCATTAGCCAGTTCCTTATCAACTCCTGACCACATATGAGCATAGTGCTTCAAAATGATCTCTGGACTTGAGTGTCCTAGTCGTTTTGAAACGATCAGCACCGATGCGTTAAGCTCGTTAATAAGGTAGGATGCGTGAGAATGTCGTAAACCTTTTGCTTGAATCAATGGGACATTTGCTAATTTGGCATAACGCTTAATGATTCTTGAAATGGTTGATTTAAGCATAGGGTTACCATCGTAACTTAAAACAAAATTTACTTTTCCAAGTTCAGATTGACGTTCTTTCCATGCTTTCAAGATTTGGATGGTATCATCATCTAAAGTAACGATACGGAGACCAGCATCTGTTTTAGTGTGGTTCTGTCTTTGCCAATTATTCTTATTAGTCATAATCAGCATATGAGCCACTCTGAGCTCTTTTTTCTCAAAATCAATATCGTTCCACCAGATTGCTGTTCCTTCGTTCACACGCACCCCGGTACAGAAGTAGAGCCACAGCATAACAAAGCATAAATGCTCATAGAAATCAGAAATGCAGATATTGCTAATAACTTCTTCAAAGTCGTTTTTTGTCCAATACTCAGCGATACTTTTCCCTTTTGGAATAGATTTTACTTTCATTGAAACATTCTTCTGTAGATATTGCATATCAACAGCAAAATCCAATGACTTTCTAAAAGTTCCAAAAGTAAGACCTGCATAGGCTTGCGAATAATTACCACCATTTTTAGCTAATAGCCATGTTCTAAAGTTCTGAACTTCACGAACAGTTATGTCTTTGAGTTTTTTCTTCCCAAATCGATTGAAAACAATTTTTAAGGACGGCTGACGTGTTGCATAAGTATGTTCGCTTACTTCTGACTGATAGTAAGGTAAATAAACTGTATTCATGAACTGCTCATAAGTCATATCGTAATTAGAGTATCCATCTGACTGAAGATAGTCATTTTTGACCCTAATCGCTTCTGTATAGGCTTCTTTTGCAGTAGTGAATTTTTTACCATTTGAGTCTTTACGAGACTTTTTCTTGATACGTTTACCAGTGATTTTATCGTTACCTAGGCTAACTTCATAGTAGAATTGACCTTTATCATCAATATACACATCTTGGAAGTTTGTTTTAGCCATAAATTACCTACTTTCTATTCGTTCAGTAACTTAAAGCCAAGAATCTCCTCAACAGCTTCGATTGGAACAGTTCCTAATCGTCTATTGTTGTAAATGGTATACCCTTGTTGTACCATATTCAACTTAGTTTGTCTAATAATTTGTTGAGCTGTAGCTTTTGCGTAGCCTAGTTTAACCAAATCATCAGAAGTAATAGTCAACAGATTTTTACTATTCATTTTCTTCCTCCTTCTTGATATTGTTACGCTGAGGATTGCAACGCCGAGAATCAAGATACTTAGCAAAGAAGTAGGTACGTTCAATGATGAGCCCAAGAAGGGGAGTATGATTCGCACGTGCATACCATACTAGCTCTTCAAACTCAGTGAAGTCATTCTGTTCAATGATATCCACCACCTCTTGCATGAAGTCATCTGAGTTCATCTCTACAAGGAACTTATCAAGGTTAAATCCACAGCCTACCTCAATATCATTCAGATCATATTGCGTTTTATCCTTATTCTCAGCGTGGGTAAAGTAGTCAAAGAGTCCTTTTGGAGATTGGACAACTTCCACGTGAGAAGGGCCGTTCAGCTTATCTTTGATTAGTTCAGATACTTGTTTGTAGCTCTTGAGTGAATCGAAGAAGAATGCTCTGTGTTTGTGAGCCTTTTTCAATTCTCCTGTTTGGCGATTGATGTCTTTATCGTGCCACGGGCTCAAGATAAAGGGAATATGCAATTCTTCAAGAATTACAAGATAGTCTGCAGGGGCGCTCTCTTTGTAGAATAAGAATGTCCACTTGCTAGAACGTTGTTCTTTTGCCATTTTTCACCTCATTTCTGTGATTACTGATTATTGGATAAATGGGGGGGCGTAGTAACCCCCATTTATCTTGGTCAATAGAAAAGAAGGGAGCTATTTGGCTACTGCTAAACGCAAGCCATAGCCCCCTCTTTTACCGTTTTTTACCAACTAACCAAAGGTTATTGCGACCCCGATTAGGTGCAGAGAAGTAGTAGTCAGGATGCTGACTAGATACTTCCTCTTTTAGTTGGGAAGTCATATCACTCAAGACTTTTTGCCCCTGCTGGTCTCTTGGGACTTTAATGAATACTCTGACTTCATCTTTTTGGATGTCTACAACACTCTTACGAGCACAACGATTGAAGCTGCCGTTGATTGGGTTGTGGGTTGTAATGGTTTGGTTATCTATTTTTGTGACTTTCTCTGATTTTTCACGTTGTGTCAGGAAATTACGGAGCTTGAAAGTGTGGTAGATGGATTTGAAATAGTTGAAAAGATTATCAAATCGAACACGATTCATGATTTCAAGCGTAACGGATGCAAACAATGCACCTAGTAAGTAGCTCATAACCGTATAAGAGTATTGGCTTCCCATTGTTAGATAGCTACTGACTTGCGAAAGGTCAAGGGCGATAGGAAGCGTTAGGGCAATAGTGCTCGCTAGAAAGTCTAATGACCATCCAAGAAATCCTGTTATAAGTGAAAAGAGAATCAAGTAGATGTTGAGGTTGTAAGTCCTCATGAAGAATGATTTTTTTATCATTAGAGAATACCTTCCGTTGTGTAGTATGTAGGACAAAGTAGTGGGAGTACCTGATAGGGATGCTCATTGTCAATGACCTGTATCAAGCCAGTGCCGTGTCCAGTCGGAATAACAATACCTTCAGGATTTAGGTCAGGGAACAAAAATTGAACAGATTTGCTATTTATATTTCCAATCTGAATTAGAACATTAAGCTGTTCCCGTACTGATACTGGAATCGTGGTGTGGTCAAATCGCTGGCTTACTAAGAGCAAGTGAATTTTTGTAGCCCGTCCAAGTAGAGCAATTTGTGACAAAAGAGAGAAAAAAGATTCCTTGATTGCCTTATTGACTCCCTCTGAAAGAGCCAGTACCTCGTCTATGACAATTGTGAGATGTGCGAATTCATGACGGGGATTGTCATATAGAATTGCTTGACGTTGTTGAATCAGATTTAGGCATTGACTTAAACTCTCATTGACCTCTGAAACGAAATCAGACTTAGAACGGTTCTCCACGGGATGAATGACTGCTATTTTGTGTTCGCGAGCCCAACGACTTGGGGAATCAAACTTAGGGTCTACGATGATGAGGTCGCTCTGATTTTTGAGAACGGAGAGCAGGTAGGTAAGGGCATAACTTTTCCCTGAGCCCGAGTTTCCACAGATAGCCATGTGGTTCACCTTATCAAGATTGAGAGTAAAATTTTCCATAATTGGAATCTGATTCTTTGGTAGGTTGGATGTGTATTTGTCAAGGTCAGGGATGACCAAACGTTTTGAGATACCCACCTTCCAAGGGAAGAAGAGTCCACGCTGAACATGAATGTCATCTGTCTTGAGAGGGATAAAGTAAGTGGCATTCTGTTTCAGAAGTGTATAGTGAAGGTACAAGGAAGCGTTAGCAATCAAGAATATTTTGTTATAGAGTTCATCATCTAGGATGTAGGTACAAGGAAGCCTAGGGATGAAGATGAAGCCACCCTCTTGAATGACAATATTGAAGCTATTGGTGTAGCTTGTTTCCCCCTGCATCAGAGCCCCAAGAGCCATGTTGAGGCTCTGGAGCAAGTAAGATTGCAGGACAGTATCTGCTTTAGTTGCCATTATTTGACCTCCTTGATACCGTCAGCTTTGAAGTAGACATTGTAGCGAACCTCAACGGCTTGGAGATTTTCAAATTCAATCAAGCTTAGAAATTCAGGAAGTTTGACCTTGTCTTCAAATTTTACTTGGAAAGGTTCAAGCCCTTCTTGAACAAAGGTTGCCTTGTAGGCGATAATCTCACCGGTTGGCTTTCCATCTTCAAAGAGTTGTTGGGGTTCAAGCTCAGTGCTTAAACTGTGAATCGGTTTAGTAGGAATGACATATTCCGTTGCAGTTGTGGCTGAGTAGCCATCTTTCTTGTGTTTGGTTTTAATTGCCATGGGTTTTATCCTCCTTTATGGCTTAATTGTTTTGTTAGGGGGACGTGCTCAGTTTGAATCGTGAGCTGGACTGTCTTAGCTAAGTACATATCTATGATAGACGTTTTAGACTTTTCTTGATTTCAAGATTTTTGAAAGTGTAGCACTCAAAGTTGTGCTACGAGTGAGACGAATTCGATTAACCATTCAACTAGGCTATCAGCAATTTGGTAAGATGTTTCTTCCTTTGGAAAATCAGGGAAGAAATCATATAATTCAGTTGCCAAGGTTGAGAGATTTTGTTGAATACCTTTCTTTTTGGATTTGAAAAGATGCTTTGTGGAATCGTGTCCTTCAGAAAGAATAAGTTCTGTCAATTGAGTAATGAGAAACTTGCAAAAGTCAATACTAGGGAAGAAAACACTCTTTACATTAGGAAGATTTAGTGTTTCTTGCAAGGCATCTACAGTGTCTAAGGTAATATTTCGTTTACCTCTTAGGATTTGACTAACGGCAGGAGCAGAGATTTCTATAGGTTCATCAAAATTATAATAAAAGATACTGTTCTGAGCTTTACCTTGCTCAATCAATTCTTGTTTGATAGCTTGACCAAGTAATTCACAATAGAGAGTTTTAACTTTAGCTTTTAGCATAAGTTGTCCTTTCCTGTCCTCAGACGGAAAGAAACAAATGAGCAATTACAGTTACCGAGTAGATGCAAGAATGGCACAAAAAAGAAACGGTGAAACAGTAATATGCAAAACTAAACCTTTACCGCATAGTAATCATATTGTTTCGATCCGTCCTTTGCTGGCCAGCTTTTGGACTTTTTATTTTTTGAGATATAAATATCCCTGATATTATTATAAAGTCAAAAAACGTGGTATAATTTAGATATAAATAATTTATTTTAATGAAAGAAATACCAGGTTTTGTATGAAGTTCAAGAATACTAAGAAATACTTGCTCGATATTGCTTCCCTTCGGTTAGATTGTAAAGTGAGAGAGATAAATAGAGAACGTAAAGAAGTATCTTCTCGGGAATACTATTGGGAACATGGTAAAAAGAAAAAACAGAATCCAAAATATAGCAAGTTGTCAAATGAAGAAATATATTCAAAAAATGCCCCTTTAATTGGACAAATTCGAGGAGGAAAAATAAATAAAAAAAATCCTCATTTATTTACCAATTCAGCAGTTAGGGCAATTTACAATAATTGTAAAATTAGTCCAACCGATACCGGCTTTGGATTAAATGAAGAAGAACAAATCAATTTTAGAAAACGAAATATGATGTTCAAATCATATGACGAAATTTTTTTCGGAAGTGAGTCGGAACAGCGTACAATGGAGACGTTTTTTCCAACAGCATTGATGCTAGATATTTTGTATGAAAAATATGATGAAAACTTATGGAGAATTGTTTTAGGTTATGTCCCATTAAATATTGTGTTTGAGAAAATAAAGCAAAATGTCAAAGATACTAAAAAGGTGTATAGCCTTCTTGTTAAGGATAACTGGGAATTACTTATGACAGGTATTTTTAGAGCCAGTGAAAGATTTGGTACACATGAGAATTCTTTTGAAGATATCTTTACATTGGATATAGAATACTTTGTAAGTTTTTATAATTCATCCTTCCCGAGTAGGCAGGAGGGGGAGAATAGATTGGCAAAGATTGAAAGAGTTTTATCTTTGTTTTATGAGGAGGTGTTGAAAGACAAGTTTGAGCAATTTATAAATGAGAGAGAAGGATTTGAATATCATAGTATTGAATCTATGGTTGCTATTCAAAAAGAAGCTCAGGGATATAAGAAGAGAATTATTGAATTTGAATCTTCGAAATTATTAGGAATTTATAGCTCTTCTTGGGATGATAATTTTTTAGACGAGCTTGAGGCTCTCAATGCAAAAGAAGAACTAATAGATGAATATTCGGATTTGCTCCATGTTACTAGGATATCCAAATTGATTGACAGAGTTTTTGAGGAAATGACTGTTTTACAGAGTAAACATGAAGACAGTAATCACTGGGGTGGTAACTATCTTGGGTATATCAAAAAATATCAAAAAGGGAATGAAATATTAGCTTATTTTTCCTCTGGTGATTCCGCTGAATTAAAGCCATTGATACTAGACAGTGAAAAACAAGCAGACCGATGGAACGAACATCTTAGAAGGAGATTATACATCAAAAAGCATCCTAATAGCTATTTAGCAAAAGAAGAACGAGAGCAAATGGAATGGTTTAGAGATAGGAGAAATAAAAAACTTTGAGTTTTATGTCTCAAAGTTTTTTGGATATGTCTATAAAATTATTGAAGACTGAATTTTTATCCTTAAATGGTATAATAGCGTGAATATGAAAAATTGGTAAAGGAGTACCCTTTAGTGCATTGCTCACACAATATACTAAATAACTATTAAATCCTTTTTGCTGATGAAATATGTGAGGTATGTGATGTTAGATAAGGGGAACAGTGATCAGTCTAACAAGACTGTGATGACACTAAAGGAACAGAAGAATCAAGCAAATGAGTTTGTTGCACGTTGGAAAGATAGAGGGAATGAACGACAAGATTCACAGCCTTTTTGGCTTGACCTTTTGCAGTCAGTTTATGGCATTGAAAAGCCAACTGAGTATATCACTTTTGAAGATAAGGTTATGCTTGACCATACCAGTTTCATTGATGGCTATATTGAAAAGACTAAAGTCTTGATTGAGCAAATATGAAGAACTTATTAAAGAAAAATAATTTCCCTAATACTGGACATACTGGTTACTGGTTAGGGGTAAGGAGTGTAGCGAGGTGGACAATGTACATAATCAACTGGATTAAAGATAGACTGAATCAGAAAAAAGAAAAACTAGAATCCGTTTCATATACAAATGTAAAGGAACTTGCATTAACTAAAATGTCAGATTCTCCAATATTGTTTGTTGACAATGGAAAAGAAAACATAGGTTACGATTATCAAACGTATGAGAGTATTACTTATTTATTAAAAAATGGCGGTAGTCTCAACTATCTTATAGCTGATAGAGACATAAAAATTTCTTCTCATAAATTTGTACCCATTGAATATAAAGGAAAAAATCTTTACGAATTAGATCTTGGTAAAATAGATGTATTCCTTAAGGATTTGAATTTAGGATATTTTTATGAACAAGACCACTATGGAGGAGCAACTTATACACTTTCATCATACATTTTAATGGCATTATGCTGTGACAATTACAAACATTACGATATTAAACTCAGTATATATCGAGAACGTGATGCAAGAGAAGCGTATAATGCAGGAATTGACATCTATTACTCAGTAATGAAGCAAAAAAAAATGTTAGCCAAATTCTTCCTCGAAACAGCATAATACTAAAAGCTGAGGAGCGTGAAAGTGATATAGTTTATTATAAACAGCTTATTGAAAAATCAGAAAAAAAGTTACTTTCTCTGCCTAGTAATAGAGCTTGGGAATCTATGCCTACACAACCAATATACATTTTTCACTATAAAAAAGATGCCCCAGCATTTGGTAGTTCTATAAGAAAAATTGAAATGAAGGAAATTGATAACTTTTACATTTCTAAGTCTGGAGAATACATTAAACATAGTGTAGTGGAAAGAATTGGACTAGAAGGTGATTGTTTGATTCACATCACATTTTCTAGAGAGTTAAGCAATAAACAAAAAGAAAAATTAGACAACTATTTTTATAACGATTTTTCATTTGAAAAAATTCCTTTAGATGACTATAAGCAAATTGCGACACAAAAAGTAAAAAAATTAAACGAGCAAATCGAACAAGGATTAGATATTTTTGAAATTATCTCGGGGAATAAATACTAATGTTAAAGCTATATAAAAAAACGAGGCAGGTGTAAATACCTGCCTTTTGTATACCTCTATCAAAATGAAATAAAAAAGAAGTTCATAAATCGAACTTCTTTTGGAGACAATTCAAATGAATTCACCCCATTTTTAAGACCAATTAAAACAATTCAAATGCTGTTAAATTAAGGTTTCTTAGCCAAAGTTACTCTTATATTTTACTCCCACTCAACGGTTGAAGGTGGTTTACTTGTAATATCGTAGACGATGCGGTTAACGTGGTCAACTTCATTTACGATACGAACTGAGATTTTTTGGAGAACTTCCCAAGGAATCTTAGCGAAGTCAGCTGTCATACCATCGATAGAAGTGATAGCACGGATTGCAATGGTATAGTCATAAGTACGTCCGTCACCCATAACACCTACTGAACGAACGCCGGTGTTAACAGTGAAGTATTGCCAGATATCGCGGTCAAGGCCAGCCTTAGCGATTTCTTCACGAAGGATAGCATCAGACTCACGAACAGTTTCTAGTTTTTCTTCAGTGATTTCACCCATAACACGGATAGCAAGTCCTGGTCCTGGGAATGGTTGGCGCCATACGATGTGGTCTGGCATACCAAGCTCTGTACCGAGAGCACGGACTTCGTCTTTATAAAGAGTGTTCAATGGTTCAATCAGTTCAAACTGCATGTCTTCAGGAAGACCACCAACGTTGTGGTGTGATTTGATGGTTTGAGCAGTATCTGTACCAGACTCAATCACGTCAGTGTAAAGCGTTCCCTGAGCAAGGAATTTCACATCTTTGAGCTTGCTTGCTTCGTCATCAAATACATAAACAAACTCGTTTCCGATGATTTTACGTTTTTGTTCAGGGTCAGAAACACCTGCAAGTTTATCAAGGAATCGTTTAGCGGCATCTGCCTTGACGATATTCAACCCAAACTTACCACCAAGCATGTCCATAACTTGGTCTGCTTCCCCTTTACGGAGAAGACCGTGGTCAACAAAGATACAGATCAATTGATCGCCGATTGCTTTCTGGAGAAGAACGCCAACGACAGAAGAGTCAACACCACCTGATAGGCCGAGAAGAACACGCTTGTCACCTACAGTCTCACGGATTTTCTTGATCTGCATATCGATAAAGTTGTCCATTGACCAGTCGCCTTTAGCCTGACAGATGTTAAGGGCAAAGTTGCGAAGGATATCATTCCCGTATACAGAATGGCGAACTTCTGGGTGAAATTGGATACCATAGATGTGCTTTTCAGGGTTTTCAATAGCTGCATAAGGACAGTCAGCAGAAGTACCAGTACGAACAAAATCAGCTGGAATCTCTGTAACAGCATCGCCATGGCTCATCAAAACAATCTGTTCTTCAGGAGTTCCTTCAAAGAGGGCAGAAGTGGTATGGGTAAGTGGTGATTGACCATACTCACGGTTACCAGCATCACTAGCAGGGACAACTTTTCCTCCAAGTTTATGAGTTAAAAGTTGCATACCATAGCAGATTCCCAAAATTGGAATGCCAAGTTCAAAAATTTCTGGGTCAATATCAAATGAACCATCTTCGTATACAGAGTTTGGTCCACCAGAGAGGATGATCCCTACAGGGTTAATCGCACGAACCTCTGCGGCTGAAATTTTATGACTTTTTAACTCTGAAAAAACACCAATTTCACGAATACGGCGTGAAATCAGCTGGTTGTATTGGCTACCGTAGTCCAGCACGATGATTTTTTCGACATCTTGCAAGTCAGTTGAAATGTTGCTCATCTTTTTCCTTTCTCAAAAGAAATATCTTTTTCAATATTCTATCACAAATAGGGGCGAATTACCAACTAAACAAGGCAAAGTTTGACTTTTTCTTAGCAAATACGGTACAATGGAGAAAATAAAGAAAAGAAGTGAGAATCATGTTACCAGCTTATATGAAAATCCACGATCAGATCAAGAAGGATATAGATGAGCATCATTGGAAAATCGGAGAGAGGCTTCCAAGTGAGCGAGATTTAGCTGAACATTTTCAAGTGAGCCGGATGACATTACGCCAGGCCATCTCTCTCTTGGTTGAGGAGGGGGTTTTGGAGCGTCGTGTTGGAAGCGGAACCTTTGTTTCTAGCACTCGGGTTCAAGAAAAAATGCGGGGAACCACTAGTTTTACGGAGATTGTCAAATCTCAGGGGAAAGTTCCCTCTAGTCAGCTCATTTCTTACAGGAGAACCATTCCCAATGAGCAGGAAGTGGCAAAGCTAGGTATTTCACCAACTGAAAATATCATCCGTATGGAACGGGTGCGTTACGCCGATCAAGTTCCACTGGTCTATGAAGTAGCTTCTATCCCTGAAAAGTTTATTAAGAATTTTAAAAAAGAAGAAGTAACCAGTCATTTCTTTCAGACCTTGCAAGAACATGGCTATCGGATTAGCAAATCCCAACAGACCATTTATGCAAGATTGGCTAAGGAAAAAATTGCTCACTATCTGGAAGTCGAAAAGGGGCATGCAATTTTAGCCTTGACTCAGGTCTCTTATCTTGAAGATGGGACGGCTTTCGAGTATGTAAAGAGTCAATACGTGGGCGAACGCTTTGAATTTTATCTTGAAAATAACTAGTCTAGAAAGGCTAGTTTTTTGTTTTCTTAAAAGATTAGAATTGTCAAAACAATCTGTCTAGGCTTGATTTTATCCTTTATTTACTATAAAATGAGAAGGAAAAACGTCAAACTTTTATATTGCAAATAGGAGAAAAAATGACAAAAACATTAAAACGTCCTGAGGTTTTATCGCCTGCAGGGACTTTAGAGAAGCTAAAAGTGGCTGTTCGGTATGGAGCTGATGCTGTTTTTATAGGTGGACAAGCTTATGGTCTTCGTAGCCGTGCAGGAAACTTCACCTTTGAACAGATGGAAGAAGGCGTGCAGTTCGCTGCCAAGTATGGTGCCAAGGTCTATGTAGCTGCCAACATGGTTATGCACGAAGGAAATGAAGCTGGGGCTGGTGAGTGGTTCCGTAAGTTGCGTGACATTGGGATTGCGGCAGTTATCGTGTCAGATCCGGCCTTGATTATGATTGCAGCAACAGAAGCACCAGGTCTTGAAATCCACCTTTCAACCCAAGCCAGTGCGACCAACTATGAAACTCTTGAGTTCTGGAAAGAACTTGGTCTAACTCGTGTGGTTTTGGCGCGTGAGGTCTCAATGGAAGAATTGGCAGAGATTCGCAAACGCACAGACGTAGAGATTGAAGCCTTTGTACATGGAGCGATGTGTATTTCTTACTCAGGTCGCTGTACGCTTTCAAACCACATGAGTATGCGTGATGCCAATCGTGGTGGATGTTCTCAGTCTTGCCGTTGGAAATACGACCTTTACGACATGCCTTTTGGCCAAGAACGCAAGAGTCTTAAAGGTGAAATTCCTGAAGAATTTTCGATGTCAGCCGTGGACATGTCTATGATTGATCATATTCCAGATATGATTGAAAATGGTGTGGATAGTCTAAAAATTGAAGGTCGTATGAAGTCAATCCACTATGTTTCAACTGTGACCAACTGTTACAAGGCGGCTGTGGATGCTTACCTTGAAAGCCCAGAAAAATTTGAAGCTATTAAACAAGACCTGGTAGATGAGATGTGGAAGGTTGCCCAACGTGAATTGGCAACAGGTTTCTACTATAGCACACCTACAGAAAATGAACAGTTGTTTGGTGCACGTCGTAAAATCCCTGAATACAAGTTTGTCGCTGAGGTGGTTTCTTATGATGATGCAACCCAGACAGCAACCATTCGTCAACGGAATGTTATCAATGAAGGCGATCAAGTTGAGTTTTATGGACCAGGTTTCCGTCATTTTGAAACCTATATCGAAAATCTTCACGATTCTAAAGGCAATAAAATCGACCGTGCTCCAAATCCAATGGAACTCTTGACCATTAAGGTTCCTCAACCTGTGCAAGCTGGGGATATGGTTCGAGCTCTCAAAGAAGGTCTTATCAATCTCTATAAGGAAGACGGGACAAGTGTCACAGTTCGTGCCTAGATAAGGAAAAGGGAATGATTCAAGTGCAAGGATTGTTGGTAGATAATGAAAGCAGATGTGTTCACTATCATGGTGAAAAGGATATTATTTCCCTCCAGTGCTATGAGTGTAAAAAATACTATGCTTGCTATCAGTGCCACAATGCTATAGAAACGCATTTGTTTTCACCTTACCCCTTGACGCTTGCGGAGGATCGACCGATTTTATGTGGGGCTTGTATGAGGACAATAACATTTCAAGAATATCAAAAGCAGATAGCCTGCCCTTATTGCAAATCTCCATTTAATCCAGGGTGTAAACAACACTATTCCCACTATTTCAAATAAAATGAATCTATCCAAGTTCTAAACTTGGATTTTTCAATTTATTTCGGAAAATATAGAGAAAGTGGAAACACATTTCATCATAAAATGAGAAACTTATCTATACAGTGGTATAAAAATAGCAAAAATAAAAATAAATCATCTGAAACGCTTCCAACGTAAGTAAAAAGTTGACAAAAACAAATTTTAGGACTAAACTAAGTAAGTAAATTTTAAATAAAAGGAGAATTCATCATGAATTTAACATTTTTCGGTCTATGTCTTGCCTGTATGGGTGTATCCCTTGCAGAAGGATTTTTGATGAACGGTTTGTTCAAGTCTGCAGCACGCCAACCAGATATCATCCCACAATTGCGTAGTTTGATGATCATGGGGATTGCCTTTATCGAAGGAACATTCTTTGTAACCTTGGCGATGTCATTTGTCATTAAATAGACAACTCTATTTAGAAATGGAGGTGTCAAACCATGGAAGAAAGTTTGAATCCAACCGTTAATATTGGACCAATATCCTTTGATTTGACCCTGCTTGCCATGTCTCTTGTAACTGTTTTGATGGTTTTTGCCTTTGTCTACTGGGCAAGTCGTAAAATGACCATCCGTCCAAAGGGCAAACAAAATGCTCTTGAGATGATTTACGACTTTGTGATTGGTTTTACCAAACCAAACATTGGAGAATCATACATCAAGGATTATTCCTTATTTCTGTTTTCTCTATTTCTGTTTATCTTGGTTGCCAATAATATCGGCTTAATGGCAAAAGTACAAACAACAAACGGTTATAACTTGTGGACTTCTCCAACAGCCAACCTTGGATACGATTTATCCCTATCATTCTTGATCACTTTGATCGCCCATGTAGAAGGAGTTCGTCGTAGAGGCGTTAAAGAATATTTGAGAGCATTTGTTACACCTGGCTTTATGACTCCGATGAACATTTTAGAAGAGTTCACCAATTTTGCTTCCTTGGCGATTCGGATCTACGGAAATATTTTTGCCGGTGAGGTCTTAGCTGGATTGCTATTAGCCTTGTCACAAAATGCTTTGTATTGGTATCCTTTTGCCTTTATCGCAAACATGTTATGGACAGCCTTTTCAATTTTCATTTCATGTATTCAGGCTTATGTATTTACCATGTTGTCATCTATGTACATTGGTAAAAAAATAAATGAAGGGGAAGAGTAAGTAGAGGAGGATTAGAAGATGGATTTAACTATTAGTACCATTATCGGTGACTTTATTCTTATCGCTGGTTCCTTCCTTTTATTAATCTTTTTAGTGAAAAAATATGCTTGGGGAAATATTTCCAGCATCTTGGATGAACGTGCTGAAAAGATTTCTTCAGATATTGATGGTGCCGAGGAAGCCCGTAAAAAGGCTGAGGAACTAGCTAACCAACGTGAAGCTGAGTTAGCAGGTAGCCGTACCGAAGCTAAAACGATTATCGAGAATGCAAAGGGAACTGCTGAGAAAAGTAAAGCCGATATTTTAGCCGAAGCTAAACTTGAAGCAGGGCGCTTAAAAGAAAAAGCCAACCAAGAAATTGCGCAAAATAAAGCTGAAGCTTTACAAAGTGTTAAGGGCGAGGTGGCAGATTTGACGATTAGTCTCGCTGGTAAAATCATCTCAAAAAACCTTGACAGTCATGCTCATAAGGAACTCATTGATCAGTATATCGATCAGCTAGGAGAAGCCTAATGGACAAGAAAACAGCAAAGGTAATTGAAAAGTACAGCATGCCTTTTGTCCAATTAGTGATTGAAAAAGGAGAAGAGGACCGGATTTTTTCAGACTTGGATCAAATCAAGCAAGTCGCAGAAGAAACGGGTTTACCTTCTTTTTTAGCTCAGGTAGCAGTTGATGAGTCTGATAAGGAAAATACAGTTGGTTTTTTTCAAGACTCTGTCTCACCTTTAATGCAAAACTTTATTCAGGTTCTGATTTACAATCACAGAGCAAATCTATTTTATGATATCATTGTTGATTGTTTGAATCGTCTTGAAAGAGAAACCAATCATTTTGTAGTAACGATTTCTTCAGCTCATCCTTTAACGGATGAACAGAAGGAACGTTTGCTTCCCTTGATAGAGAAAAAAATGTCTCTGAAAGTACGGAGTATCAAAGAACAAATTGATGAAGGACTCATTGGTGGTTTTGTCATTTTTGCTAATCACAAGACAATTGATGTGAGTATAAAACAACAACTTCGAGTTGTTAAAGAAAATTTGAAATAGAAAGTGGTGTTCTTTTGGCAATTAACGCACAAGAAATCAGCGCTTTAATTAAGCAACAAATTGAAAATTTCAAACCTAATTTTGATGTGTCTGAAACAGGTGTTGTAACCTATATCGGGGACGGAATTGCGCGTGCTCACGGTCTTGAAAATGCCATGAGTGGAGAGTTGTTGATCTTTGAAAACGGCTCTTATGGTATGGCGCAAAACTTGGAGTCTACAGACGTTGGGATTATCATCCTTGGAGACTTTACAGATATTCGTGAAGGTGATACTATTCGCCGTACAGGTAAAATTATGGAAGTTCCTGTGGGGGATAGCCTGATCGGACGTGTTGTCGACCCACTTGGTCGTCCAGTTGATGGTCTTGGTGACATCCATACTGACAAGACTCGTCCAGTAGAAGCGCCAGCTCCTGGCGTTATGCAACGTAAGTCTGTATCAGAACCATTACAAACAGGTTTGAAAGCTATTGACGCCCTTGTTCCGATTGGTCGTGGTCAACGTGAGTTGATTATCGGTGACCGTCAGACAGGGAAAACAACTATTGCGATTGATACAATCTTGAACCAAAAAGGTCAAGATATGATCTGTATCTACGTAGCAATTGGACAAAAAGAATCAACAGTCCGTACACAAGTAGAAACACTTCGTCAGTACGGTGCCTTGGACTACACAATCGTTGTGACAGCCTCTGCTTCACAACCATCTCCATTGCTCTTCCTAGCTCCTTATGCTGGAGTTGCTATGGCAGAAGAGTTTATGTACCAAGGCAAGCATGTTTTGATCGTTTACGATGATCTTTCAAAACAAGCGGTCGCTTATCGTGAACTTTCCCTCTTGCTTCGTCGTCCACCAGGTCGTGAAGCCTTCCCAGGGGATGTTTTCTACCTTCACAGCCGTTTGCTTGAGCGCTCAGCTAAAGTTTCTGATGAACTTGGTGGTGGATCTATTACAGCCCTACCATTTATCGAGACACAAGCGGGAGATATCTCTGCCTATATCGCAACCAACGTGATCTCTATCACTGACGGACAAATCTTCCTTGGTGATGGTCTCTTCAATGCGGGTATTCGTCCAGCCATCGATGCGGGTTCGTCTGTATCCCGTGTAGGTGGTTCGGCACAAATCAAAGCCATGAAGAAAGTAGCTGGTACACTTCGTATCGACCTTGCTTCATACCGTGAGTTGGAGGCCTTCACTAAGTTTGGTTCTGACTTGGATGCAGCAACACAGGCTAAGTTAAACCGTGGGCGTCGTACTGTGGAAGTATTGAAACAACCTGTCCATAAACCACTACCTGTTGAGAAACAAGTAACTATTCTCTATGCTTTGACACATGGTTTCTTGGATACGATTCCAGTAGATGACATTGTTCGTTTTGAGGAAGAGTTCCATACTTTCTTTGATGCTCATTATCCAGAGATTTTGGAAACCATTCGTGAAACAAAAGACTTGCCAGAAGAAGCAGTCTTGGATGCTGCGATTACAGAGTTTCTCAATCAATCCAGCTTCCAATAAGAATAGAGGTGTCAGATGGCAGTATCTCTAAATGATATTAAAACAAAAATCGCCTCAACCAAAAATACGAGTCAAATCACTAATGCCATGCAAATGGTATCGGCTGCCAAGTTAGGTCGCTCTGAAGAAGCAGCGCGCAACTTCCAAGTTTACGCTCAGAAAGTCCGTAAGCTTTTGACGGATATTCTGCATGGTAACGGATCTGGTGGTTCTACCAATCCGATGCTCATCAGTCGCCCAGTTCAGAAAACAGGCTATATCGTTATCACTTCAGACCGTGGCTTGGTTGGAGGTTATAATGCTTCCATCCTTAAAGCTGTGATGGAGTTAAAAGAAGAATATCATCCAGATGGTAAAGATTTTGAGATAATCTGTATCGGTGGTATGGGAGCTGATTTCTTTAAGGCTCGTGGTATTCAGCCAATCTATGAACTACGTGGCTTGGCAGATCAACCTAGTTTTGATGAAGTTCGTAAAATTATTTCAAAAACGATTGAGATGTACCAAAACGAACTTTTTGATGAATTGTACGTCTGCTACAACCATCATGTCAATACTCTCACAAGTCAAATGCGTGTGGAACAAATGCTTCCGATTGTTGACTTGGATCCAAATGAAGCGGATGAAGAGTATAGCTTGACCTTTGAGTTAGAAACGAGCCGTGATGAGATTCTAGAGCAGTTGTTGCCACAGTATGCCGAAAGTATGATTTACGGCGCTATTATCGATGCCAAGACAGCTGAGAATGCTGCAGGTATGACCGCCATGCAAACGGCGACTGATAATGCCAAGAAGGTCATCAATGATTTGACAATCCAGTATAACCGTGCTAGACAGGCGGCGATTACACAAGAAATTACAGAAATCGTAGCGGGGGCTAGTGCCTTAGAATAGGATTTAGTCCAGCTCGTATGAAAATGAACTTATACTCAATGAAAATCAAAGAGCAAACTAGGAAGCTAGCCGCAGGCTGTACTTGAGTACGGTAAGGTGATGCTGACGTGGTTTGAATTTGATTTTCGAAGAGTATTAGGACCTAGTTGAACTAGGAACCGACAGTATCTTATATAGAATAGGAGAAGGAGATGAGTTCAGGTAAAATTGCTCAGGTTATCGGACCCGTTGTAGACGTCTTGTTTGCAGCAGGGGAAACACTTCCTGAGATTAACAATGCACTTGTCGTCTACAAAAATGACGAAAGAAAAACAAAAATCGTCCTTGAAGTAGCCTTGGAGTTGGGTGATGGTATGGTCCGTACGATCGCCATGGAATCAACAGATGGTTTGACTCGTGGAATGGAAGTTTTGGACACAGGCCGTCCAATCTCTGTACCAGTAGGTAAAGAAACTTTGGGACGTGTCTTCAACGTTTTGGGGGATACGATTGACTTGGATGCTCCTTTCGCTGAAGACGCTGAGCGTCAGCCAATTCATAAGAAAGCTCCAACTTTTGATGAATTGTCTACCTCATCTGAAATCTTAGAAACAGGGATCAAGGTTATCGACCTTCTTGCCCCTTACCTAAAAGGTGGTAAAGTTGGACTTTTCGGTGGTGCCGGAGTTGGTAAAACTGTCTTGATCCAAGAATTGATTCACAACATTGCCCAAGAACACGGTGGTATTTCAGTATTTACCGGTGTTGGGGAACGTACTCGTGAAGGGAACGACCTTTACTGGGAAATGAAAGAATCAGGCGTTATCGAGAAAACAGCCATGGTATTTGGTCAGATGAATGAGCCACCAGGAGCCCGTATGCGTGTTGCCCTTACTGGTTTGACAATCGCCGAATACTTCCGTGATGTAGAAGGCCAAGATGTGCTTCTCTTTATCGACAATATCTTCCGTTTCACTCAAGCTGGTTCAGAAGTATCTGCCCTTTTGGGTCGTATGCCTTCAGCCGTTGGTTACCAACCAACACTTGCTACTGAAATGGGTCAATTGCAAGAGCGTATCACATCAACCAAGAAGGGCTCTGTAACCTCTATCCAGGCTATCTATGTGCCAGCCGATGACTATACTGACCCGGCGCCAGCAACAGCCTTTGCTCACTTGGATTCAACTACAAACTTGGAACGTAAGTTGGTACAGTTGGGTATCTACCCAGCCGTTGATCCGTTGGCTTCAAGCTCTCGTGCCTTGGCACCTGAGATTGTTGGTGAGGAGCACTATGCAGTTGCTGCGGAAGTCAAACGTGTCCTTCAACGTTACCATGAATTGCAAGATATCATTGCTATCCTTGGTATGGATGAACTTTCTGATGAAGAAAAGACTTTGGTTGCACGTGCCCGACGTATCCAGTTCTTCTTGTCTCAAAACTTTAACGTTGCCGAACAATTTACTGGTCAACCTGGTTCTTATGTGCCAGTAGGGGAAACAGTTCGTGGCTTTAAGGAAATCCTTGAAGGAAAACATGACCAGTTACCAGAAGATGCCTTCCGTGGTGTCGGTTCAATCGAAGACGTCATTGCTAAGGCAGAAAAAATGGGATTTTAAGAGGTGATCTATGGCTCATTTAACTGTCCAGATCGTGACACCAGATGGCCTCGTCTATGATCACCATGCCAGCTTTGTATCGGTACGAACTCTGGATGGTGAGATGGGGATCTTGCCACGACATGAAAATATGATTGCGGTTTTAGCGGTTGATGAAGTGAAGGTAAAACGTATCGATGATGATACTCATGTGAACTGGATTGCAGTGAACGGAGGAATTATCGAGATTGCTAATGATATCATTACTATTGTAGCAGACTCAGCAGAGCGTGCTCGTGATATTGACATCAGTCGTGCAGAACGTGCGAAACTTCGAGCTGAACGAGAAATCGAAGAAGCTCATGACAAGCATTTGATTGACCAAGAACGTCGTGCAAAAATCGCATTGCAACGTGCTATCAACCGTATCAATGTCGGAAATAGACTATAAAAAAATGAACTTGAAACTCAAGTTCATTTTTTTTAATGTGGGAAGTTGATGCAGACTCCTTCAGGGACATGGAAGTCGTTAGAAAGCTCTGCAAGACGACCACTTTTAGGATTGCGCTTAAAGACGGTTGCGTTATCAGAATCTTGATGAACAGCAATGAGAAACTCTTGATCAGGACTCAGGTCGAAATCACGTGGATTTTTACCATGGCTTGGTACAATCTCTAATAATTCCAAGCTACCATCAGCGAGGATTGTATAGACTGCAATGGAATCATGACCTCGGTTGGATGCATAGAGGTATTTGCCATCTTTTGAAAGACGAATGGCAGCAGTAGCATTAAAGCCTTCGTATCCATCTGGTAAGGTTGAAATAACTTGCATGCGTTCAAATTCACCAACCCCATCATAAATCAAGACCTCTATCGTACTATTAAGTTCGCAGATGAGATAGGCAATCTTATAGTGATGGTGGAAAACGATGTGGCGAGCACCTGCTCCAGCTTGGCTATGATAAGTATAGAGTTTACTTAGTTTTCCTTCTGGACCGACATCGTAGGTCGTTACTTCATCCGTACCTAGATCACATGTGACGAGATACTGGTCAGGTGTTAGATCTGTAAAGTGGACATGAGGAGAAGTTTGATTTTCATGAGGACCTTGTCCACTATGCTGAACTAGATCCGTTTGGATAAGGCTACCATCCGTTTGACGTTTATAAACCAGAACTTGACCCCTATGATAGTTGGCCCCATAAACGAGACCACGCTTTTCATCCACTGCCACATAACAATGGGGAGCGCCTTCTTCAACCACATGATTTAGCAAAGCGCCATCTGTCTTGTAAGCAGCGATTCCGCCTAAGCCATCCTGACTCCCTACGGTGTATAAGTGTTGCTGTTGGTCAAAGGCAAGGTAGGTTGGACTTGGTTCAGCAGCAAAGAGTTCAAGATTTTCAAGCTGGCCTGTTTCTGTATCAAAATCTGCCTTGTAAATCCCTTTAGATAAGCGACGAGTGTAAGTTCCAAAATAAACAGTTTCTTTCATGTCCATACCTCTTAATAATGATAAGTTCATTATACCACAAAATGGCAGTCATGAAGCACTAGATTCATTCATGTAAGCACTTTAAAAAAGAGTTATTTTAGTCTAAAAATGGTATAATGAGAGAATGACAGAAAGGATGTATTTATGGAACATAAAGAGAAACATTTTAGCCTATCCTGGTTCTTCAAGTGGTTTTTAGATAACAAAGCTATCACCGTATTTTTAGTAACCTTGTTACTGGGGCTGAACATTTTCATTCTAAGTAAGATTAGTTTTATTTTTTTACCCGTTTTAGACTTTTTAGGGGTTGTCATGTTGCCAGTTATTTTATCTGGTTTACTTTATTACCTCCTTAATCCGATTGTGGACTGGATGGAGAAGCACAAGATCAATCGTGTTCTTGCCATTAGTATTGTTTTTGTCATTATCGGACTCTTTATCATTTGGGGATTGGCAGTCGCAATTCCTAATCTGCAACGTCAAGTCTTAAATTTTGCGAAGAATGTGCCGACATACCTGGAAGATGCTGATAAGGTGATCAATGACCTTGTAACCAAACGCTTGCCAGATGATTTTAGACCACAGTTGGAGCAGGTTCTTTCCAATGTTTCTAGTGAGGCGACCATGTGGGCCAGCAAAATCTCTTCTCAAGCTGTTAACTGGGTTAGCGCCTTTATCAGTAGCGTTTCCCAGGTCATTGTTGCGGTTATTATCGTACCCTTCATGCTCTTTTATCTTTTGAGAGATGGGAAAGGCTTGCGAGATTACCTGACTAAATTCATCCCAAACAAGTTAAAAGAACCTGTCGGACAAGTTTTGTCAGATGTTAATAAACAGTTGTCAAACTATGTTAGAGGGCAGGTTACAGTTGCTATTATCGTGGCAATTATGTTTATTATCTTCTTTAAGATTATTGGTCTCAGATATGCTGTGACTCTTGGTATTACGGCTGGTATCCTCAATCTAGCACCTTACTTGGGTAGTTTTCTAGCGATGTTGCCTGCTCTGGTTTTGGGCTTAATAGCGGGGCCTGTCATGCTTTTGAAAGTGATTATTGTCTTTATTGTTGAACAAACGATTGAAGGTCGCTTCGTTTCTCCACTTATTTTAGGTAGTCAGCTAAACATCCATCCCATCAATGTCCTCTTTGTTCTCCTAACTTCAGGATCCATGTTTGGTATTTGGGGAGTCTTGCTGGGAATTCCTGTCTATGCTTCTGCCAAGGTCGTTATCTCAGCTATCTTTAACTGGTATAAAAAAGTCAGCGGTCTGTATGAAGAAGAAGGGGAGGAAATCAAGAGTGAACAATAGTCAACGCATGCTCCAGGCTTTGGATGAACAGGATTTAACCAAAGCGAATCAGTTTTTTCACAAAGCCCTCGAAACAGATTCAAGTGAGGTTCTCTATGAACTAGCAAGCTATCTAGAGGGAATTGGCTTTTATCCTCAAGCGAAAGAAATTTACCAACATATCGTTTCAGAATTTCCAGAAGTGAATCTGAACTTAGCCAGCATTGCTAGCGAGGATGGCAATGTTGAGGAAGCCTTTGCTTACCTTGAGGAAATCACACCCGAAAGTGACTGGTACGTGTCGGCTTTGGCCTTGAAGGCTGACCTCTATCAGTTGGAAGGATTGACAGATGTAGCGCGTGAAAAGTTACTGGAAGCCTTAAATTACTCAGATGATGCCTTATTAGTTTTCGGTTTGGCTGAGTTGGATAGCGAGCTAGGGAATTATCAGGAAGCGATTCAGGGCTATGCTCAATTAGACAATCGCTCTATCTATGAGCAAACGGGTGTCTCAACCTATCAGCGAATTGGCTACGCTTATGCCCAGTTAGGTAAGTTTGAAGCTGCAACTGAATTCTTAGAAAAAGCTTTAGAATTAGAATACGATGACCAAACTGCCTTTGAACTGGCTAGTCTTTACTTTGACCAAGAAGAGTATCAAAAATCTGTTCTTTACTTTAAGCAGATTGATACCATTTCACCTGATTTTGAAGGATATGAATATGGTTATAGTCAAGCTTTGCATAAGGAACATCAGGTGGAAGATGCACTTCGTATCGCTAAACAAGGTTTGGAGAAAAATCCATTTGAAACTCGGCTCTTGCTTGCTGCTTCACAGTTTTCGTATGAATTGCATGATCCTAGTAGTGCAGAGCAGTTTCTCCTTACTGCCAAAGGAGATGCAGAGGATACAGAAGAAATTTTCCTTCGCCTTGCAACCATTTATATGGAACAAGAACGGTTTGAGGACATCATCGCTCTCCAAAGTCAAGAACCTGAAAATCTCTTGACCAAGTGGATGATTGCCCGTTCTTACCAGGAAATCGAGGATTTAGATAAGGCCTATGAACTCTATCAACAACTATCGTCTGATCTCAAGGAGAATCCTGAATTTCTGGAGCAGTATACTTATCTTTTACGTGAATTGGGGTATTTTGAAGAAGCCAAAGTGCAAGCTGAAGCTTATTTAAAACTCGTTCCAGATGATGTTCAAATGCAAGAACTCTTAGAAACACTTTAAAAGTTATCTCTCTAAAAGAACGTATCCGTCAATTTGGCAGATACGTTTTTTTGAAAAATAGAATTTTTTTACAAAAACCCTTGCTAAATTGTTTATTTATGCTATAATAGGAACAATAATTTTTAGGAGGTGCAGTATGTCTTATATGTTTGAGATATTACCAAGTTTATTGAACGGTGCAAGTATGACTCTTCAAGTCTTTGCTCTGGTCTTGATATTTTCAATTCCTTTAGGTATTGTCGTTGCCTTTGCTTTGCAAGTTCGCTGGAAACCCCTCCATTATCTGATTGACCTTTATATTTGGGTGATGCGAGGGACTCCCTTGCTCTTGCAATTAATCTTTATTTACTATGTTCTCCCTAGAATTGGGATACGTTTAGATCGTTTGCCTGCTGCTGTAATCGCTTTTGTATTGAACTATGCAGCCTACTTTGCTGAAATTTTTCGTGGAGGGATTGAAACCATTCCAAAGGGGCAGTATGAGGCTGCTAAGGTCTTGAAGTTTAGTCCATTTGACACAGTGCGCTATATTATTTTGCCTCAGGTTACAAAGATTGTCTTACCGAGCGTCTTTAATGAAATTATGAGTTTGGTCAAGGATACTTCATTGGTTTATGCCCTTGGGATTTCAGATTTGATTTTGGCTAGTCGGACAGCAGCCAATCGGGATGCCAGTCTTGTTCCTATGTTTTTAGCCGGAGCGATTTATTTGATTATGATTGGTCTTGTAACTATTGTTGCGAAAAAACTTGAGAAGAAGTACAGTTATTACAGATAGGAGGATTGCTATGTTAGAATTACGAAACATCAACAAGGCCTTTGGTGGCAAACAAATCTTAACCAACTTCAGCCTATCAATTCCTGAAAAGCAAATCCTTGCAATCGTAGGTCCATCTGGAGGAGGAAAGACTACCTTGTTACGTATGCTAGCTGGACTGGAAACCATCGATTCTGGAGAAATCTACTATAACGGCGAATCGCTAGCTATAGACGAACTAGAAAAGCGCAATCTTCTGGGATTTGTTTTCCAAGATTTTCAACTCTTTCCGCATTTGTCAGTTCTAGATAACTTAACTCTGTCGCCTATAAAAACCATGAGCATGGAGAAGGAAGTTGCTGAGAAGAAGGCGCGTGGTTTGTTAGAACAACTTGGGTTAGCAGGGCATGCAGATGCCTTTCCATTCTCACTTTCAGGTGGGCAAAAACAACGGGTGGCCTTAGCGCGTGCTATGATGATAAACCCAGAAATTATTGGATATGATGAGCCTACATCAGCCTTAGACCCAGAATTGCGATTAGAAGTGGAAAAACTTATCCTTCAAAATAAAGAGCGTGGGATGACTCAGATTGTTGTGACCCACGATCTTCAGTTTGCGGAAAACATTGCTGATCAGATCCTTAAGGTCGATCCAAAGTAGGACTAGGAGGTGCCTATGAAGAGAAAGAAAATTGCCCTTGTACTTGCTCTGTTCTTTAGCTTCTTCCTGACAGCTTGTACTCAGAAGGCAAGTGATCCAAGTCAGGATAATTGGGCCAAATATCAAAAACAGGGTAGCATTACCATTGGCTTTGACAATACCTTTGTTCCCATGGGATTTGAGGAAAAGAATGGCCAGTATGCAGGTTTTGATATTGACCTAGCCCAAGCTGTCTCTGAAAAACTAGGAATTCAGATTAAATTTCAACCCATCGACTGGGATATGAAAGAAACCGAACTACAAAATGGTACCATTGATGCCATCTGGAATGGCTATACAGCAACAAATGAACGGAAAGAGAAGGTTGCTTTTACCATTCCTTACATGGAAAATCAACAAGTTTTGGTCTCTAAAAAGTCTCAAAAAATCCACTCAGTTCAGGATATGACTGACAAAGTTTTAGGGGCCCAGGCTGGATCTTCTGGTTATTTGAATTTTGAAGGACAACCAGAACTACTCAAGAATCGAGTGAAAGACCAGAAGGCTAATCAATACCAAAGTTTCAATGAAGCCTTAATTGATTTGAAAAATGATCGGATTGATGCCTTGTTGATTGACCGGGTATATGCCAATTATTATCTCCAGTCTGAAGGAATATTAAATGACTACAATGTCTTTTCAGCTGGATTTGAAAGTGAAGCTTTTGCAGTGGGTGTTAGACCTGCTGATAAAACTTTGCTAGATGCATTGAACCAAGCCTTTATCTCGCTATACCAAGAAGGAAAATTCCAGGAAATCAGCCAGAAATGGTTTGGGGAAGATGTAGCCACCAGTCAAGTTAAAAATCAAGAATAAGAAAAAGAGATTGAGTTTTTCCTCAGTCTCTTTTTGCATCGAAAAATCCTCTGGCAAGTACCAGAGGATAAGGGGTTATTTCATTGTTGGGAAGAGCAATACATCACGGATAGTAGTTGTATCAGTGAGGAGCATGCAGAGACGGTCGATACCGATTCCCAAACCACCTGTTGGAGGCATACCGTATTCAAGAGCCTCAATGTAGTCGTAGTCGATGCCTGTTGCTTCATCATCACCAAGCTCTTTAGCTTTAGCTTGAGCTTCAAAACGGCTAAGCTGATCAATTGGGTCGTTCAACTCAGTAAAGGCGTTACCGTATTCCTTGGTCATAATGAAGAGCTCAAAGCGGTCAGTAAAGCGGTCGTCTTCAGGGTTCTTCTTAGCAAGTGGAGACACAGCTACTGGATGACCATAGACAAAGGTTGGTTGAATCAAGGTTTCTTCAACGAACTCTTCAAAGAAGGCGTTGATAATGTGACCAACTTCAGTGTAGTGTTTCTCAACTGGAACTTTCTTCTCAGCAGCGATAGCTTTAGCTTCCTCGAAAGTCATGTCTTGCCAGAAGTCTACACCAGTAATTTCCTTGATAGCATCTACCATGTGAACGCGTTTGAATGGTTCGTTGATTTTGATTTCAGTTCCTTGGTAGTTAACTGGACCATCACCCTTAACTGCCTTAGCAGCGTGTTGGATAATACCTTCCGTCAAGTCCATGATATCTTGGAAGTCTGCATAAGCTTGGTAAACCTCGATAGAAGTAAACTCAGGGTTATGAGTAGCGTCCATTCCTTCGTTACGGAAGATACGGCCAATTTCATAGACTCGTTCCATACCACCAACGATAAGACGTTTTAAGTGAAGCTCAGTCGCGATACGAAGGACCATATCAATGTTTTGGGCATTGTGGTGAGTGATAAATGGACGGGCAGCAGCACCACCGGCTTCATTATGAAGAACAGGTGTTTCCACTTCAAGGAAACCTTTTTGGTCTAGATAACGACGGATTTCAGAGATGATTTTTGAACGAGTGACAAAGCGTTCAAAGCTTTCACGATTAGAAATCAAGTCAAGGTAACGTTTACGATAAATTGTTTCAACGTCTGTCAAACCGTGGAATTTCTCAGGAAGCGGGCGAAGTGCTTTAGACAAGTGTGTGATGTGTGTGGCCTTGATAGAGAGCTCTCCCATATCAGTACGCATGACTTCACCTTCGACACCAAGGAAGTCACCAAGGTCTGCTTTTTTGAAGATTTCGTAGTTTTCTTCGCCAACTTCGTCTTTACGAACGTAGATCTGGATTTGACCTTCTCGGTCTTGAAGATGGGCAAAGCCAACTTTTCCTTTTCCACGTTTAGTTACTAAGCGTCCAGCGATAGTAGCAGTTTCATTTAATTCATGTAGTTGTTCTTTATCGAGTTCTGCAAATTTATCTTTTAGTTCTTGTGAGTTAGCAGTACGTTCAAAACGTTTTCCGAAGGGATCGATTCCTTGTTCACGGAGCGCAGCCATTTTTTCACGGCGAACGATCTGCTGGTCATTTAGTTCTTCCATATGTTCTGTAGACATGGGTTCCTCCTAATTTTACTCAAAATTTGATACGATGAGTCATTTTTTGCGATACTCCCATTTTATCATAAATAGCAGAGAAATTCACGGATATTCTTTGAAAACTAAAAAGAACTTGACTATTAAGATCAAGTTCCATTATTTTCTTTGATAGGAAGTGTCATTCCATCTTTCCAGAGTGAAGGTTTCAAAATTCTCGGTCTCTAAAACTGTCAGACTAGCATTGGCCAAGCCTCCATCTTTGCGAAGGTGAGCCTCTTTATAGCCTAAGAGAGTGCGTAGGCTAGCAGTGAGATTTGCCCCATGCCCGACAATCAAAATTCTTTCAGCCGGACTTTCTTTCAGAGATTTGATAAACTGAATGGTTCGCTGAGTCGTAGAGTAGAGAGATTCGGCTTCAAACATCCTCGTATCAAACTGGGCCAGATTAGAGCGAAAGGCCTTGATTTGTTGTGGGTAGATGGCATTGAGCGTAGCGATTTTTAATCCCTCTAGTTTTCCAAGTTGCCATTCACGTAGGTTAGGAATGCTCTTTAAAGGACAAGGGGCTAGGAGTTGACTTTGGATAATCTCAGCAGATTTGACTGCTCTGGGTAAATCACTAGAATAAATCGTATCAAAAGGAATTTCCTTGAGATGTTGACCCAGTTGTTTTAAAACGTCAATGGAATCTGGAAGAAGGGGAGAGTCGCCGCTAGCACCTTGAAAACGTCCTTCAAGATTCCAGACAGTCCGACCATGACGGACAAAATAGAGTTTCATCAGTTGTTTTCCTCCAAGAGATCAGCAAAATTTGCTTTTACAAAGCTGGCTAAGTCTTGAGGTCGAATGATGATACTATGCCCGACTTCTCCAGCAGAGACAATCATTTGGTCTAAATCCAAAGCAGTCTGATCAATAAAAATAGGATAATTGTGTTTTTGGCGAATGCCGACGGGGTTATTAGCCCCATGAATATAGCCTGTCGTTTTTTCCAGATCTTTTTGAGGAATCATGCTCACTTTTTTATTACCAGAAACCTTTGCTAGTTTTTTCTCAGCGAGGTGTTCTGTTATGGGAACGATTCCGATGATTGGCCCCGTCTTATCACCCAGCAGAGCCAAGGTTTTAAAGATATGTGTTCGATCATATTCCGAAGGAAGTTCACCCTCAAGCGCGTTGATATGAATACCAGTATGGTTAATACCCGCCTTGGTCAAGATTTGTTCGACCAAGGTTTTCTTAATCTTAACTTTCTTTGCCATTATTTATACTTATCCTCCAATTGACTCATCCAGATACCAAGCCAAATACCAAGTGCAAAGAAGAAGGCGATGAGAACATAACTCACGATAGAAAGTCCAGTGTATTGGATACTTTCAGCACTTCCAGCATTTGGAATCAAAATCAAGAGGGTGCTTGATAGCACAATCCCAATGATAAAGTGATACACACGCGAGTGGTAGTTGTTCAAGGCATGGTCCATTAATTTTGAAAAAATGATGAGGGTTGCACCTGCACCTATTCCGATAGGAAGGAAAGTACCGAATAAATCAAAGGTCTTAAAACCAGAGAGCATTGGAGCGTACAATCCTAAAATCAAGAGTAGATTTGACGGACTTAAACCAGGCACCAAGACACCAAGCGCTAAAAGAGCACCCGCTAAGATGAAATTAGCGAAACTAGCACTGAGAGAACCAACAACAAAGTTTAGCGCGTAGAGCCCTAGGCCTGAAAGGATAAAGGTAGTCCAGAACCAGACTAGGTCGATCTTGTCACGATCAGATTCTCGAGTAGATTCTTTAAGGAGGCTAGGAACTGTACCGATGATGGCTCCCGCAAAACTCCATAAAACATAGACCTGGTAATTTTCTAGCAGATACTCGATTGGATAAGAAAACAAACCAATGCCTAGCAACATCCCGATTGCTACTGGGATAAAGTATAGGACATTCGCTTTAAAATCCTTAAAAGGATGAGCCAGAAAGCTAATCATTCGCTCGTAGATCCCCAAAATAGCTGCCAAAACACCGCCTGAAATTCCTGGTAAGATAAATCCTAAGGCGATGACGATTCCTTTAATAACTCTTGCAATCCATGAAAACATCATAAAATCCTCAATTTCATAAAATTCTTTCTCTATTCTATCAATTATAACACAGACGAGGAGAAAATGAAAAAACAAGTGAAAAAGAGAGCGATTTTCACTTGTCTTATGGTCTTAAAAATAGTTTTCTGAAGGTTTCTTCTTTTTCCTTCAAGGTAGAAATAAGATTAATATCTAAATGATGTTCAAATCCAGCAATTCTTCCTTTTGAAGTGTATTGATGGAGGTCGTAGTCTAAACTGGTATTGGGTGTTGTTTCAAAGTAACCAGAGTCTGTCCCGTAGGAAGGAATCCAAATAGCAGTAAACTTATCTGTATTGATACTGTGTTCTTGCATGAAGTAAACTCCAATATAGATGCCGATGTTTTTAGCACCTAAAGATTCCAGTTTAGCACGAAAGGCTTCAACCCCTTCATTCATATCAGACATTGTTTTTTCTTCCACGTCCAACCAATAGTAACTAGGGTTGTAAGGAGAAGCAGCATTATAGAAAACTTCAGCGGCTTTTTCCATTTCTTCCTTGCTGGGGCTAGCTAGATAGGCATAGACTCCAACTGGGACATTCCGCTTTTGAAATTCTGTAATATGACTTTTATAGGCTTTATCAATACCATTGGCATAAGCGGCATCATTTTTTTCAGTATGTTGAGCCCCATTGTGGACGCGAACAATAACACCTGAAATATTTTGAGACAAGGTATCGTAGTTGATTTCCTCAGGTCTTTGCCAACCAGAGACATCAATAATAGGTTTGTCAAGATTATGCAAGGCCTGATTTTCAACCTGGACAGCATTTGGTTTTGACTTGACGGGATGGTCTTCATAAGTTGGTCTATTGAGGATCAAAATAGCTATAAATATAGTAAATAAAGTAAAAATAATAGCTGGATGAATCTTTTTTCTCATATTTAAATAGTTTAACGTAAATAGATAAAAAAATCAAAGAAAACATCGGAAAAAGTGAATATATGGGCGTCTTTTCCCTATTTCTCTGTTTGTTTACTCCTAAGAAACTAAATTATGGTATAATATAAGGGAATTTCTAGAGAAAAGAGAAGATTATGTCAAATTATGCCATTATTCTAGCAGCGGGTAAAGGTACTCGCATGAAATCAGATCTTCCAAAGGTACTTCATAAAGTAGCTGGAATTTCGATGTTGGAACATGTTTTTCGTAGTGTTGGTGCGATTCAACCTGAAAAAACAGTTACTGTAGTTGGTCACAAGGCAGAGCTAGTTGAGCAAGTATTAGCCGGTCAGACAGACTTTGTTACCCAATCAGAACAACTAGGAACTGGGCATGCTGTCATGATGGCAGAGCCTATTCTCCAAAATCGTACAGGCCACACATTGGTTATCGCTGGAGATACTCCTCTGATTACAGGTGAAAGCTTGAAAAACCTCTTGGATTTCCATATTAATCACAAAAATGTTGCGACGATTTTAACAGCTGAAGCAGCTGATCCTTTTGGATATGGTCGTATCGTCCGTAACGATAATGCTGAAGTTCTTCGTATTGTTGAGCAGAAAGATGCCACAGACTTTGAAAAGCAAATTAAGGAAATCAATACAGGAACTTATGTATTTGACAATGAGCGTCTTTTTGAAGCCCTTAAAAACATCAACACCAACAATGCCCAAGGTGAGTACTATATTACTGACGTGATTGGT
The DNA here is from genome assembly GCF_001813005.1 of Streptococcus sp. HMSC062H02. GTDB lineage: Bacteria > Bacillota > Bacilli > Lactobacillales > Streptococcaceae > Streptococcus > Streptococcus oralis_S. The sequence continues at coordinate 103,913 of NZ_KV811134.1, read as the reverse complement.
ATTTTCCGTAATGCGGGTGAAAAGGTTGGGGCCTATACTCTCAAGGATTTTGATGAAAGTCTTGGCGTAAATGACCGTGTAGCTCTTGCGACTGCGGAAGCAGTGATGCGTCGCCGTATCAATCAAAAGCACATGGTTAATGGTGTTAGCTTTGTTAATCCGGAAGCAACTTACATCGATATTGATGTTGAGATTGCTCCCGAAGTCAAAATCGAAGCCAACGTTACCTTGAAAGGTCAAACGAAGATTGGTGCGGAGACTATTTTAACAAATGGAACTTATATCGTAGATAGTACCGTTGGAGCTGGAGCCGTGATTACCAACTCTATGATTGAGGAAAGTAGTGTTGAGGACGGTGTAACAGTTGGTCCCTATGCTCATATCCGTCCAGGTTCAAGTCTGGCTGCTCAAGTTCACATTGGAAATTTTGTTGAAGTAAAAGGATCTTCAATCGGTGAAAATACCAAGGCTGGTCATTTGACTTATATTGGAAACTGTGAAGTGGGTAGCAACGTTAATTTTGGTGCAGGAACTATTACAGTTAACTACGATGGCAAAAATAAATATAAAACTGTCATTGGCAATAATGTCTTTGTTGGCTCAAACTCAACTATTATTGCTCCTGTAGAACTTGGGGATAATTCTCTGGTTGGAGCGGGTTCAACCATTACCAAGAATGTTCCTGCTGATGCCATTGCTATCGGCCGTGGACGTCAGGTCAACAAAGATGAATATGCGACTCGCCTACCTCATCATCCCAAGAACCAGTAGGAGTTTGTCATGGAATTTGAAGAAAAAACGATTAGTCGGAAGGAAATCTATCAAGGTCCTATCTTTAAATTGGTGCAAGATCAGGTAGAACTGCCAGAAGGCAAAGGTACTGCCCAACGTGATTTGATTTTTCACAATGGAGCTGTTTGTGTACTAGCTGTGACAGCTGAAGACAAAATCGTTCTCGTTAAGCAATACCGAAAAGCTATCGAGGCGGTTTCTTATGAGATTCCTGCTGGTAAACTAGAACTTGGTGAAAATGCTGATCCAATGGCAGCGGCCCTTCGTGAATTGGAAGAAGAGGTTGCCTACACAGCTAAGTTAGAACTGTTGTACGATTTCTATTCTGCGATTGGATTTTGTAATGAAAAACTAAAACTCTACCTTGCTAGTGATTTGGTCAAGGTGGAAAATCCTCGTCCACAAGATGATGATGAAACTTTGGAAGTTCTAGAAGTGAGTCTAGAGGAGGCTAAGAACCTAATCCAGTCAGGTCATATCTGTGATGCCAAGACCATTATGGCGATCCAGTACTGGGAACTACAAAAGAAATAGAGGAGCAACCCATGGGAAAACCTTTATTAACAGACGAAATGATTGAACGTGCCAACCGAGGTGAGAAAATCTCAGGACCACCTCTTCAAGATGATGAGGAAACAAAGATCCTACCAACGTCTTCACAACATTTTAGTTATTCACGCTCTAGAGACCACGGTTTTAGTCAAGATACACTTACAATCGAAGTAGAACCAACAATTCATAAGAGTCGCCGCATTGAGAACACTAAGAGAAATGTTTTTAATTCGAAACTCAATCGCATCTTGTTTGCAGTCATCCTACTTTTGATTTTGTTAATTTTAGCGATGAAACTCTTGTAATTGAAAGGACTTGAAATGAAAATTGGAATCATTGCTGCCATGCCAGAAGAACTCGTATATTTGACTCAGAATTTGGACAAACCTAAAGAAGTCCAAGTCCTTGGAAATACTTACTACACTGGCTCTGTTGGCAATACAGAAGTCGTTCTAGTTCAGAGTGGGATTGGAAAAGTCATGTCGGCTATGAGTGTAGCAGTGTTAGCTAACCACTTCCAAGTAGAAGCTATCATCAATACAGGATCAGCAGGTGCTCTTGCAGATGGGATTGCTGTTGGTGATGTCGTGATTGCAGATAGACTAGCTTACCATGATGTGGATGTGACTGCTTTTGGCTATGCTTATGGCCAAATGGCGCAACAACCGCTTTATTTTGAATCAGACAAAACCTTTGTAGCCAAAATCCAAGAGAGTCTATCTCAGTTAGAACAGACCTGGCACCTAGGCTTGATTGCTACAGGAGATAGCTTTATAGCTGGAGATGATAAGATTGCTAGTATCAAATCCCACTTCCCTGATGTTTTAGCAGTTGAAATGGAAGGGGCTGCCATTGCACAAGCAGCTCAGGCTCTTGGCCTACCTTTCCTAGTCATTCGTGCAATGAGTGACAATGCCAATCACGAAGCCTCTATCTCTTTTGATGAGTTTATTATCGAAGCTGGACGTCGTTCTGCCCAAGTCTTACTAGCCTTTCTAAAAGCTTTAGATTAAGCGGAAATTTGACAGTTTATCTAGCTTATGATAAGATTTAAATAAAGAAAAGCTAGAAAACGTTTCAGAGGATATTATGAGTATTGAAATGACCGTCAGTGAGATTGCAGAGGTCTTAGGACTATCTCGTCAAGCAATCAACAATCGTGTCAAAGAACTTCCAGAAGAGGACACGAAAAAAAATGACAAAGGTGTAACTGTAGTTACTCGAAGTGGCTTGATCAAGCTAGAAGAAATCTACAAAAAAACGATTTTTGAAGATGAACCAGTCAGTGATGATGTCAAACAACGTGAACTGATGGAAATCTTGGTCGATGAGAAAAACGCTGAAATTCTTCGTTTGTACGAGCAGCTCAAGGCCAAAGATCGCCAGTTATCAGAAAAAGATGAACAGATGCGTATCAAAGACCGCCAGATTGCTGAAAAGGACAAACAGTTGGACCAACAGCAACAGTTAACTCTTCAAGCGATGAAGGATCAAGAAACCTTGAAACTCGAGTTGGACCAAGCAAAAGAAGAAGTCCAAGCAACCAAAAAAGGCTTTTTTACTCGCCTTTTTGGAGGAAAATAAAGAAGCTGTTTGGGTTACTCACTAACCTAATGGCTTCTTTTATTATTTATAGTTTATTTTGGGTAGTAATTGAGGTAAATAATGGAAAAATTAAGAGATTATATCGCCTTTGATTTGGAATTCAATCAACACGAGGGGGTTACCCATTTAATTCAAGTATCGGCAGTCCGCTTTCAAGATGGACAAGAAAGTGCTGCTTTTGATTCTTATGTTCATACTACAGCACCATTGAAGAGTTTTATCAATGGTTTGACTGGAATCACAGCTGAAACCTTGAAAGATGCGCCAAAAGTAGAACAAGTTTTAAAGGACTTTCAAGAATTCGTTGGCGACATACCTATCGTTGGTTACAATGCAGCTAAGAGTGATTTGCCTATTCTCTTGGAGCATGGTATTGATTATCGTGACCAGTATAAGGTTGATCTATATGAGGAGGCTTTTGAACGCCGTAGTTCTGATTTACACGGCATAGCCAATCTTAAATTGCAAACTGTTGCAAATTTTTTAGGCTTTCACGGGAAGTCTCATAACAGTTTAGAGGATGCCCGCATGACGGCGCGTGTTTACGAAGCTTTTTTGGAATCAGATGAAGGAAAGCTATTAATAGAAGACCAGAGCAGTTTTTCTATGAATAATCCTTTTGGTGGCTTAGATTTATCCCAATTTTTAGACTAGGAGTGCTTATGAAACCTGAAAAACCTAAAAAGCTAGGTTTTAGGAAGATATACTATAACCTAGATAAGATTTTATTTCTATTTTTCTTGATTTTCATGATGGTAGAGTTTGTTTGGTTACCATTGAATTCATGGATAGCTGGCATACTTCTAAGACAAACAGGTTACTTGTTTATCTCCTACAATAACTTTTGGGCGATTATACAAGGCTCGCCTTTTGTCAGTTTAGCCTTTCTCATTTTAATAGCAATCAATCTTTTAGTGGCTTATTTTCAAATCTGTCTTTTGTTCATCGGGGCGCGTCACCTTCTCTACCATGAAAAGAGAACCCTGATTGAATATAGTCGAAAAGTCTTTCACCAGAGCTTTCTATTTGTCAAACGATTGAGCTTTTGTAAGATGGCCTTTGTCTTCTTTTATGTAGCTCTACTTTTTCCTTTTATTAGGAAAATTTTAAAAATCTACTATCTCAATAAAATTATTATCCCCGATTTTATCGTTACATATCTAGAAGATAAGAACTGGCTGGTAGGGCTGTTGATCATAGCATCCGCTTGGATCTTTCTCTACATTTCTGTTCGCTTCATGTTTGCCCTTCCTAAGATTCTCTTTGAAAGAAAGACAGTAAGAGAAAGTGTGAAATATAGTCTCCAAAAGACGAAGAAAAACGTCCTTTTCTTCTCTTGGCATCTCCTACTCATTATCATTAAAACCTATCTCTTCTTCTTTGTCTTGTTAATCCCCTTGCTCTTTGCTCAGGCAGTAATGGATAATTTTACTCAAAAAGAATCCTTGATTCTTGGTGTGATTAATTTTGTCTTGATTAAAAACCTCCATTACATGACTCTGACTTATTTCCTAGTGAAGTTTGTTTCCTTCCTGACAGGAGAAGAGTTGGAGATCATGCCAAGGCGAAAGAAAGACCATTTGATGAGGTGGGGAGTCATGGGGTGTGCAAGTATCTTCTTTGCTTTAGAAGGTTACATCTATTTGGAGTCTCCGGATACCAATACACCTTTAGTGATTTCGCACAGAGGAGTAAGTAATAAAAATGGTGTTCAAAATACTGTGCAGTCTTTGGAAAAGACAGCTCAACTAAAACCAGATCTCATTGAAATGGATGTTCAGGAAACGAAAGACGGTCAGTTCGTGATGATGCACGATGCTAACCTTAAATCGCTTGCAAGAATTAATGCTACACCGCAAGACTTAACTCTGGATGAATTAACAAATACAGATATTTACGAGAATGGTTATCAAACAAAGATTTCAAGTTTTGATGATTATTTAGAACGTGCAAATACATTAAACCAAAAATTGCTGATTGAGATTAAAACCAGTAAAAAAGATAGCCCACAAATGATGGACCATTTTCTCGAAAAGTATGGAGCTACTATCAAGAAATATGGTCACCAGATGCAGTCACTAGACTATCATGTGATTGATAAGGTCTTGGCTTATGATTCTGAAATTCCAGTGTACTTCATTCTGCCATATAATAGTGTGTTTCCGAGAACTAAGGCGACTGGTTATACCATGGAATATTCAACTTTGGATGAATACTTTGTCAATAAACTCTGGACAACTGATCAGAGACTCTATGTTTGGACAGTAAATGGTTCGGAGGCATTTGATAAAGCCGTTCGCCTCGGCGCAGATGGCATGATTACTGATGATCTTGAAATGGTCCAGTCACAAGTCACAATGGCTCAAGACGATCCGGAATATACGGAATTACTCTTAAAGAAAGCAATGGAATTCTTTGATTTCTAAGAAAAAAAGAGAAACATCTGTTTCTCTTTTTTTGTGGATTAGAAAGGCAATTTTCCAGCGAAAGCTCCTAGTTTCTTCTTAGTCGTTTCATCAATTTGTTCAAGAGCAGCGTTAACTGCTTGAACAGTCATATCTGAAAGTGTTTCGAGATCTTCTGGATCTACAACTGCTGGGTTGAAGTCAATGCTGACAACTTTTTTGTCTCCAGTCAAAGTTGCTTGGACAAGGTCCTGAGCTGATTTTCCAACAAATTCCATGGCAACGAGTTCTGCTTGGCTTTGTTCCATTTGTTTTTGAAGTTTTTGTGCTTGGCGCATCATGTTTTGCATGTTCATCATGGCGGTTTACAGTTTCCTTTTTCTATTATTTTCTTTTTTATTTTATCAATTTTAGGGGCAAAAGTCTATTATTTGTTTAATTCATGAGATATATAACCTTTTATAATGAGTCTCTCAAACAACTTTTAAGAAATTTACTATGCACACCTAGTATTCTTTGATAAACAAATAATTTCATTTAAGCTTTCTTTAAGGTTTCTATTATATCCTAAAGAACTCTATATTAACCGAACGTTGAGAGGAGAATATAGAGGATAACCTATTTTTATTTCTTAATTTGTTATGGTCTTTCCAAATTTAGTAAGGCATTGTTCACTTTTTGCCTTAAATGGTGTGTTGATTAGACTAAATGACACTCTGTCTTTTCTTCATGATGGAGACAGATTGTGATATAATAGATGGTAATGAGTTTTTTAGAATAAACTAAAGGAGAATATAAATGATCTATGCAGGAATCCTAGCCGGAGGAACTGGCACACGCATGGGAATCAGTAATTTACCAAAACAATTTTTGGAGTTGGGTGATCGACCTATTTTGATCCACACAATTGAAAAATTCGTCTTAGAACCAAGTATTGAAAAAATTGTAGTTGGAGTTCATGGAGATTGGGTGTCACACGCTGAGGACCTAGTTGACAAGTATCTTTCTCTCCACAAGGATCGCATCATCATTACCAAAGGTGGGGCTGATCGCAATACCAGTATCGAGAAGATTATTGAAGCTATTGATGCCTATCGTCCAATCACTCCAGAAGATATTGTGATTACCCACGACTCTGTTCGTCCATTTATCACACTTCGCATGATTCAGGACAATATAAAACTGGCTCAAAATCATGATGCGGTTGATACAGTAGTAGAAGCAGTTGATACCATTGTTGAAAGTACTAATGGTCAGTTTATCACTGATATTCCAAATCGTGCTCACCTCTATCAAGGTCAAACGCCTCAGACTTTCCGTTGCAAGGATTTCATGGATTTGTATGGTTCCCTATCTGATCAAGAAAAGGAAATCCTGACGGATGCATGTAAGATTTTTGTTATCAAAGGAAAAGACGTTGCACTAGCTAAAGGGGAATATTCAAATCTTAAAATCACAACTGTGACAGACCTGAAAATCGCGAAAAGTATGATTGAGAAAGACTAAGGCTATGATTAATCAAATTTATCAACTGACCAAACCAAAGTTTATCAATGTAAAATATCAAGAAGAGGACATTGATCAGGAGAATCATATCCTGATTCGTCCAAATTATATGGCGGTTTGTCATGCAGATCAACGTTACTATCAAGGGAAACGCGATCCAAAGATATTGGCTAAAAAGCTTCCTATGGCCATGATTCACGAGTCTTGTGGAACTGTTATCTCAGATCCAACTGGTACTTATGAAGTCGGTCAAAAGGTAGTTATGATTCCCAATCAACCGCCTATGCAGAGTGACAAGGAGTTCTACGAGAACTACATGACAGGGACCTACTTCCTATCTAGTGGCTATGACGGCTTTATGCGAGAATTTGTCTCTCTTCCAAAAGATCGTGTTGTGTCTTATAATGATATTGAGGACACAGTTGCAGCCATAACTGAGTTTGTAAGTGTTGGCATGCATGCTATGGATCGCTTCCTGCATCTTGCTCATAGCAAGAGAGAGCGCATCGCTGTTATCGGAGATGGTAGTTTGGCCTTTGTGGTTGCCAATATTATCAATTACACTCTACCAGAAGCAGAGATTATCGTTATTGGTCGCCATTGGGAAAAATTGGAGCTCTTCTCTTTTGCAAAAGAGTGCTACATCACGGATAATATCCCAGAGGATTTGACCTTTGATCATGGATTTGAGTGTTGCGGTGGTGATGGTACAGGACCAGCTATCAATGACCTGATTCGCTATATTCGTCCACAGGGAACGATTCTCATGATGGGAGTGAGTGAATACAAGATCAATATCAATACGCGAGATGCTTTGGAAAAAGGATTGTTATTAGTAGGCTCATCTCGTTCAGGACGCGTCGATTTTGAGAAGGCTATTCAAATGATGGAAGTCAAAAAGTTTGCGAATCGTCTGAAGAATATCCTTTATGTTGAAGAACCTGTGAGAGAAATCAAGGACATTCACCGTGTCTTTGCTACAGACCTAAATACTGCTTTCAAAACAGTATTTAAGTGGGAAGTGTAGAAGATGGAGGTTAATTGTGGAGAAACTCATCAAAGAAAAAATTTCTTCTTTACTATCTGATGAAGAGGAAGTACTCAGTGTTGAACAGCTGGGAGGCATGACCAATCAAAACTATTTGGTTAAAACAACCAACAAACAGTATATTGTGAAATTTTTTGGTAAAGGGACTGAAAAACTCATCAATCGTCAAAATGAAAAGTACAATCTTGAACTTTTAGAGGATTTAGATTTAGATGTCAAAAATTATCTCTTTGATATTGAGTCAGGGATTAAAGTAAATGAATACATCGAATCAGCAGTAACTCTTGATTCAACATCAATTAAGTCCAAGTTTGAAAAGATTGCACCAATTTTACAAACCATCCACGCTTCAGGGAAAGAATTAAGAGGAGAATTTGCTCCTTTTGAGGAAATCAGCAAATATGAATCCTTGATTGAGGGACCTATCCCTTATGAAAACTATGAAGCTGTAAGAAAAGATGTATTTTCACTAGAAAAGAGATTGGCTGATTTGGGTGTTGATAGAAAGTCCTGTCACATCGATTTGGTACCAGAAAACTTTATCGAGTCACCACAAGGTCGTTTGTATTTGATTGACTGGGAATACTCTTCTATTAATGACCCGATGTGGGATTTGGCAGCTCTTTTCTTAGAGTCTGAATTTACAAAGCAAGAGGAAGATGATTTCCTTTCCTACTATGAAAGTGACAAAACGCCTGTATCACGTGAGAAGATTCGTATCTATAAAATCTTGCAAGATACTATCTGGAGTTTGTGGACAGTGTACAAAGAAGCTCAAGGAGCTGATTTTGGAGATTATGGTATCAACCGTTACCAAAGAGCTGTCAAAGGTTTGACTTATTATGGAGGTTAGGATGAAGAATAAAAATGGTGTTTCCTTTGGTCTGCTCTCTGGAATTTTCTGGGGATTAGGTCTAACGATTAGTGCTTATATCTTTTCTATTTTTACAAATCTTTCACCTTTTGTGGTGGCTGCTGCTCATGATTTCTTGAGTATCTTTATCTTGTTAGCTTTTCTTTTGGTAAAAGAAAGAAAAGTTCGTCTTTCGATTTTCTTAAATATTCGAAATGTGAGTGTTATAATCGGTGCTTTACTAGCAGGACCTATAGGTATGCAGGCCAATCTTTATGCGGTTAAATATATCGGTAGTTCACTAGCTTCATCTGTATCCGCTATTTACCCAGCAGTTTCAGTTTTGCTCGCCTTCTTCATTTTGAAACACAAGGTTTCAAAGAATACAGTATTCGGTGTTTTCTTGATTATTGCAGCGATCATTGCTCAAACCTACAAGGTTGAACAAGTTAACTCGTTTTACATTGGGATTCTTTGTGCCCTTATCTGTGCCATTGCCTGGGGGAGTGAAAGTGTTCTCAGCTCCTATGCTATGGAAAGTGATTTAAGTGAAATTGAAGCCTTGTTAATTCGACAAGTAACCTCATTCTTGTCCTATCTAGTGATTGTGCTCTTTTCTCACCATTCATTTGCAGAAGTAGCAGATGGGCAATTGCTCGGTTTGATGTTAGTCTTTGCAGCATGTAATATGATTTCATACTTAGCCTACTACATTGCTATCAACCGTTTACAACCTGCAAAAGCAACTGGGTTGAACGTAAGCTATGTCGTATGGACAGTATTGTTCTCAGCAATGCTTTTAGGTACACCACTCGATATGCTGACAATCATCACTTCACTTATTGTTATGGCTGGTGTTTATATTATTATTAAAGAATAAAGGAGATTCGTGTGAAAGCGATTATTTTAGCAGCGGGCCTAGGAACTCGTCTGCGCCCTATGACTGAAAATACCCCAAAAGCTTTGGTTAAGGTTAATCAAAAACCTTTGGTAGAATACCAAATTGAGTTTTTGAAAGAGAGAGGAATTGATGAGATTATCATCGTTGTCGGTTACCTCAAAGAACAATTTGACTACCTAAAAGAAAAATATGGTGTTCGTTTAGTCTTTAACGACAAGTATGCTGATTACAATAACTTTTACTCACTTTATTTAGTAAAAGAAGATTTGGCTAACAGCTACGTCATCGATGCAGATAACTATCTTTTCAAAAATATGTTTCGAAACGATCTTAAACGTTCTACCTATTTTAGCGTTTATCGTGAAGACTGTACGAATGAGTGGTTCTTGGTTTACGGTGATGACTACAAGGTTCAAGACATTATTGTTGACAGCAAGGCTGGTCGTATTCTGAGCGGAGTTTCATTCTGGGATGCACCAACTGCTGAGAAGATTGTTGGCTTTATTGACAAAGCTTACGAGAGTGGTGAATTTGTTGATCTTTACTGGGACAACATGGTTAAGGATAATATCAAAGAATTAGATGTCTATGTCGAAGAATTAGAAGGAAATAGCATCTATGAAATTGATAGTGTAAAAGATTACCATAAGTTAGAAGAGATTTTATCTACTATTGAGTAAGGAAAGAGAAGAAGGCTTGAGCCTTCTTTTTTTGTGTATTTTATAACAAGAATGTTTGATATTGATTGTATTCTTTAAATGAAACAAAAATTACAAAAAAATGAACAAAATAAAACAAAAATTATTGACAACGATTTCATATAGTGTTATACTTATTACATAAAAGATAATTGAAAGAAGGGAAAATGTTATGGGATTAGATCATTTCTTTGACAAAAACCTGGTGTTTTGCTTAGAAGCGGATAATCAAGAACAACTCTTTGATCAGGTAGCAAGCTTGTTGGAAGAACGAGAAATTGTCACTCCAACTTATCGTGAAGCCTTGATCACGCGTGAAAAGTCATTTCCAACTGGTTTAGATATGGATTTTCTAGGAAAGGACTTGCCAAATGTAGCGATTCCTCATACAGATATTGTTCATAATCTAGCTGAGAAAGTGGTGGTTGTTCGATTAGAAAAACCAGTAACTTTTCACAATATGATAGCTCCTGATAAGGAAGTAGAAGTATCCCTACTCTTCTTTATCATTAACAACTCAAGTTCAAGTCAAACAAATATTCTGGCTCAGTTGATGGACTTTTTCACAGGAAATGGACATCTGGAAGATCTATCAAAAATTTCCGAACCAGAAAAACTTTATGCTTACATTTCCGAAGCAACCGCTTAATCTTGTCTATTAAAAAATAAAATCGGAGGAAATCCAAATGATTAAAATTCTTGCTGCCTGCGGTGCAGGTGTTAACTCAAGTCACCAAATTAAAAGTGCTCTAGAAGAAGAACTTTCAAACCGTGGTTATGACGTTCACTGTGATGCAGTCATGGTGAAAGATGTAAACGAAGACCTTATCAAGGGCTACGATATCTTTACACCAATCGCTGCAACTGACCTTGGTTTTGAACCAGGTATTCCAGTAATTGAAGCTGGACCAATCTTGTTCCGTATTCCAGCGATGAGCGCACCAGTATTTGACAATATTGAAGCAGCTATCAAAGAACATGGACTAAGCTAATTTATTCTTTATCTTGTTAACATTCATATAACTAAAAAAACGGGAGGAACTATTATGGATGTCATTATCGAACTAGCCAATAAGATTTTCAAGCCAGTCTTGGAAATGGGTGGTCCTATCATCATGCTGATCATCTTGACAGTATTGGCCTTACTATTTGGAGTGAAATTCTCCAAAGCGCTTGAAGGTGGTATTAAACTTGCCATCGCCCTTACTGGTATCGGTGCCATCATCGGTATGCTCAACGGAGCTTTCTCAGCATCACTTGCGAAATTCGTTGAAAACACAGGTATTCAGTTAAACATCACTGACGTTGGTTGGGCACCACTTGCTACGATTACTTGGGGATCTGCCTGGACACTTTACTTCTTGCTTGTGATGTTGATTGTCAACGTTGTGATGCTTGCAATGAAGAAAACGGACACACTTGACGTTGATATCTTTGATATCTGGCACTTGTCAATCACTGGTCTTTTGATCAAATGGTATGCAGACAACAATGGTGTTAGCCAAGGAGTTTCACTTTTCATCGCAACTGCAGCAGTTGTTCTTGTAGGTGTTTTGAAAATCATTAACTCTGACTTGATGAAACCAACATTCGACGACCTTCTTAATGCACCAAGTTCATCACCAATGACTTCAACTCACATGAACTACATGATGAACCCAGTCATCATGGTTTTGGATAAGATTTTTGAAAAATTCTTCCCAGGTCTTGATAAATATGACTTTGACGCTGCAAAATTGAACAAGAAAATCGGTTTCTGGGGATCTAAATTCTTCATCGGTTTCATTCTTGGTATCGTTATTGGTTTGATGGGTACTCCACACCCAGTTGCAGGTGTAGAAGGAGCTGATAAATGGGAACTTGTTATTAAAGGTTGGTTGAGCCTTGGTTTGACTGCCGGTGTAGCTTTGGAACTCTTCTCACTTATCGGATCTTGGTTCATCGCAGCCGTAGAACCACTTTCACAAGGTATTACAAACGTTGCTACTAAACGTCTTCAAGGACGTAAATTCAACATCGGTCTTGACTGGCCTTTCATCGCTGGTCGTGCTGAAATCTGGGCTTGTGCCAACGTACTTGCTCCAATCATGCTAGTAGAAGCTGTGCTTCTTTCAAACGTCGGTAATGGTATCTTGCCTCTTGCAGGTATCATCGCTATGGGTGTGACTCCAGCTCTCTTGGTTGTTACACGTGGTAAACTGCTCCGTATGATTATCTTCGGAACACTCTTGTTGCCTCTCTTCCTTCTTTCTGGTACTCTTATCGCACCATTTGCAACAGAACTTGCTAAAGGTGTAGGTGCCTTTCCTAAAGGTGTAGATAGTGCTCAATTGATCACTCACTCAACTCTTGAAGGACCAATTGAAAAACTATTTGGTTGGGCAATCGGTAATGCTACAACAGGTGATATCAAAGCAATCCTTGGTGCAGCAGCCTTCCTTGTATTCTATGTAGGTATCTTTGCTTGGTATAGAAAACAAATGATCAAACGTAACGAAGAATACGCAGCAAATGCTAAATAATTCGCTCCTATAAAATGTAAATTGTGAAAACTAGGTTGTTAATTTCCTACATTGGGAGTGACAACCTAGTTTTTCGTATAAAAATCTAAAAATAGTTGGAGAACATTATGGTGATTGAAATCAAATCAGACCAGTTAACAGTCCAGTTTAAAACCTTAGGTGGCGCCTTGTCGTCCATCAAGGATCGAGAGGGCATTGAGTATCTGTGGCAAGGAGATGCCACTTACTGGAGTGGACAAGCGCCTGTACTTTTTCCAATCTGCGGCTCTTTAAGAGAAGATACAGCCTTCTACAGTCATGCAGATGGAACGGAGACGAAAGGAAACATTCCTCGTCATGGTTTGGTCCGTAAAAATGAATTTGACTTAGTTGATCAAACAGAAAACAGTGTTACTTTTGCTATCGAAGATGATGAGAATACTTATCAAAACTATCCTTATCACTTCCGCGTTGAAATCACTTATCTAGTGACTGGCAAGACTGTTCGTACTCAATACAAGATTCTCAATAAAGAAACTAATAAAGTAATGCCATTCTTTATAGGAGGACATCCAGGCTTTAATTGTCCTCTGCTAGATGGCGAAACTTATGAAGATTACTATTTAGTGTTTGAGAAAGAAGAGACTTGCTCTGTTCCACGTCCTTTCCCAGAAACAGGAATGTTAGACTTCCAAGATAGAAGTCCATGGTTGGATGGGCAAAAAGAATTAGACCTTAGCTATGATCTGTTTAGTGTTGATGCAGTGACTTTGGATGAGTTGCAATCCAGAACAATTGTCCTTCGTTCTCGTAAGCATGAGAAGGGATTAAAAGTACACTTCCAGGAGTTCTCAAATCTCATCATTTGGTCAACTTTGAATAAGGGACCATTCATTGCATTTGAACCTTGGTCTGGATTATCTACATCTCTTGAAGAAGGAGATCATTTAGAAGATAAGAAAAACGTTCGTCTCTTGGAACCCGGTCAAGTAGATCAGATTGGCTTTGATATTGAAATATTTTAGATAAAAAACCACAAAAACAAACATTTACTGTTGACTTTTTCTATAAATAGGAGTATATTATGTTTGTAAGCAACAAATGATGTTTGTAACAAACAAATAATCACTTGTTATATTCTCTTTCGAGGAGAAAGTTTGTTTCTAGGAACTTGATTTCCTAGACTTGGATAAGCTATCGAACAGCTTATTCAATCAAATTTGTCAATAAACTGCTAGAAAGTCTTTTGTAGGTAAACTGCTAACTATAAAAGTCTTTACTAGCCTAGAATAATAAAAAGGAGTATACAATATGTCTATTGTTATCGGTGCAGATGCTGCAGGTTTGAGATTGAAAGAAGTTGTGAAAGACTTCTTGGAAAAAGAAAACTTCCACGTCGTGGATGTCACAGCTGAAGGTCAAGATTTTGTTGATGTGACTCTTGCTGTTGCTGCAGAAGTAAACAAAGAAGAACAAAACCTTGGTATCGTGATTGATGCTTATGGTGCTGGTCCATTTATGGTCGCAACAAAGATCAAAGGAATGGTTGCTGCTGAAGTTTCTGATGAACGTTCAGCTTATATGACTCGCGGCCACAACAACTCTCGTATGATTACTATGGGAGCAGAAACAGTTGGTGACGAATTGGCTAAAAACATTGCTAAAGGTTTTGTTAACGGCAAATACGACGGTGGTCGTCACCAAATTCGTGTTGATATGTTGAACAAAATGTGCTAATTAGATTACAGTAAGAAAGGTAAGTTAAAAATGAGAATTGCAATTGGATGTGACCACATCGTAACAGATGAAAAAATGGCGGTTTCAGAATTTTTGAAATCAAAAGGATATGAAGTCATCGACTTTGGTACCTATGACCACACACGTACTCACTACCCAATCTTTGGTAAAAAAGTTGGTGAAGCCGTTACAAGCGGTCAAGCTGATCTTGGGGTATGTATCTGTGGTACTGGTGTTGGTATCAACAACGCTGTAAATAAAGTTCCAGGAGTTCGTTCTGCCTTGGTTCGTGATATGACAACAGCACTTTATGCAAAAGAACAATTGAATGCCAACGTTATTGGTTTTGGTGGTAAAATTACTGGTGAATTGCTCATGTGCGATATCATTGAAGCTTTCATCAATGCTGAATACAAACCATCAGAAGAAAATAAAAAATTGATTGCGAAAATTGAGCACGTTGAAACTCACAATGCTCATCAAGCAGATGCAAACTTCTTTACAGAATTCCTTGAAAAATGGGATCGCGGTGAATACCACGACTAAGAGGTGACGCATGATTTTAACAGTCACAATGAATCCATCCATTGATATTTCTTATCCTTTGGATGAATTAAAAATTGACACTGTCAACCGTGTGGTGGACGTGACCAAGACAGCTGGTGGTAAAGGGCTCAATGTTACACGAGTGCTTTCAGAATTTGGTGATTCTGTTGTTGCTACCGGTTTGGTTGGTGGTAAACTTGGTGAGTTTTTAGTAGAGCATATCGACGATAAAGTAACGAAACGTTTCTTCTCCATTCAAGGAGAGACTCGTAACTGTATTGCTATTCTACACGGAGACAATCAAACAGAAATCCTTGAAAAAGGTCCCGAAGTTCTTGAACAAGAAGGGCAAGATTTCTTGGCTCATTTCGAAAATCTCCTTGACACTGTAGAAGTAGTTGCTATCTCTGGTAGTCTGCCAGCAGGTCTTCCAGTTGACTACTATGCAAGCTTAGTAGAACTTGCTAATCGCAAAGGAAAACCAGTTGTTCTAGATTGCTCAGGTGCAGCACTTCAGGCGGTTCTTGAATCACCACATAAACCAACAGTAATCAAACCAAACAACGAAGAATTGTCTCAGCTTCTTGGGAAAGAAGTTTCTGAGGATTTGGATGAATTAAAAGAAGTTCTTCAAGAGCCTTTATTTGCAGGGATTGAGTGGATTATCGTTTCACTTGGTGCAAATGGTGCTTTTGCAAAACATGGTGATACTTTCTACAAGGTAGATATTCCAAGAATTCAGGTAGTTAATCCTGTTGGATCTGGAGATTCTACTGTGGCAGGGATTTCGTCAGGACTTCTTCATAAAGAATCGGATGCAGAACTCCTCATCAAGGCAAATGTTCTTGGTATGCTCAATGCTCAAGAAAAAATGACAGGTCATGTCAATATGGCCAACTATCAAGGTCTATACGACCAACTAATCGTAAAAGAGGTATAAAATGGTTTTAACAGAAAATAAACGCGCTTGCTTGCAAAAACTCTCAGATGAAAATGGCATTATCTCAGCTCTTGCCTTTGACCAACGTGGCGCTTTGAAACGCCTCATGGCTCAATACCAAACAGAAGAGCCAACAGTTGCTCAAATGGAAGAACTTAAAGTATTGGTTGCAGATGAATTGACAAAATACGCATCCTCTATGCTTCTCGACCCTGAGTATGGTCTTCCAGCTACTAAAGCCCTTGATCCAAATGCTGGTCTTCTCCTTGCTTATGAGAAAACTGGCTACGATACAACAAGCACCAAACGCTTGCCTGACTGTTTGGATGTTTGGTCTGCAAAACGCATCAAGGAACAAGGCGCTGACGCTGTCAAGTTCTTGCTTTACTATGATGTAGACAGTTCTG